>CAYSIN010000080.1:0-8321 GCA_964431135.1 uncultured Bacteroidales bacterium | reverse complement strand
CGAAAGTTTGCTTAGCCGTCCGGATAACTTTCCGAAAGTTTGCTTAGCCGTCCGGATAACTTTCCGAAAGTTTGCTTAGTCCGGATAACTTTCGGAAAGTTTGCTTAGCCTAATCCGGGTAACTTTCCGAAAGTTTCCGGGTAACTTTCCGAAAGTTTGCTTAGCCTAAGTCCGGATAACTTTCGGAAAGTTTGAGGTTTGAGGGGAGGAAGGAAGGTAACTTTCGAAAAGTTCGCCAGCGATAGTTGTTTATTCTTCCATCATTAAATCATTAGTTAAATTTTCTTTTTGATGATGTGCATACAAAAAATTATCCAAATTTTCAAACAACGATATTACTTCCTGTTTAGAAACAAATATCTCCTTATTTTCAGCTATTTCTTTGAACGATGAAAACTTCCAATCGGCTTGCGTTGAAGTAAACCCGTGTTTTACCGGATTGTTGTGAATATAAAGAATAAGTTGAAGCAGATAATCCTGCGATGTTATTTCTTTACGTTTAAAATTCGGAATAAAAAGACTTCCCATGCGATGATAGTATTTGTTGAAAGACTGGGTATAACAACTAAATAGTTTCGAAAATTGTTTAGAGATTAGAGTATCGGATAACGAAGACAAAGGCAACTTTCCGAAAGTTTGCTTAGTTTTAAGTACTGATAACTTTTGGAAAGTTTGAGGAGAGAAAGTTTGCTTAGCTTTGAGTCCTGATAACTTTTGGAAAGTTTGAGGAGAAGAGGTTAACGAAGGCAACTTTCCGAAAGTTTGCTTAGCTTTGAGTCCTGATAACTTTCGGAAAGTTTGAGGAGAGAAAGTTTGCTTAGCTTTGAGTCCTGATAACTTTCGGAAAGTTTGAGGAGATGATAACGTTCGGAAAGTTTGAGGGGAGAAAGTTCGCAACTCCTCCACACCCTTAACTCTTATTAAAAAATGAAAATGATTTGGCATTAAGCAATACGCCAGCGTATCCGCAATGGGTGAAATATAAAACTGGTATTTTTCTAAGAAGAAACAATAATTCTGTTCTTCCTTGAAAATATTTTCAAAACCATTGGCGTGGTTGTAAATGTGGTAGTATGTAGAAGGTTGAATCATGTTAAAGAAATGTTTCCAAGTCTGTCAACGTTAATTTTTATGCAATAATCTTGTATTCGAATATTTTTAAATTTTTCGTTATTAAGTTTTTGATTTTTCTCCTCAATAAGGGTTGAAATCCTTATATAAATGTCTCTATCCTTTTTATTTAAATAACTCTTTAATGAAAATTTTTCAAAGTCGATTAATAATTGCACAAGTTGATTTTCAAATTCGGGTTTTGTTTCATCTGAGTTTTGAATTTTAACAATTAAATCATCCATTTCTTTTTGCTTTTGTTCATAAATTATCTGTTTTGTAAAATCAGCAAGTTCCGGACTATATTTTTTTATTTCGCTAATCAAATCTTGGTCAATATTATTCATTACGAGTTCAATAAGGGTTGATTTTAATTCATCTTGCTTTTCTTGATTATCTGCTGTTTGGTTAATTTCTATAATCAAAGCATTTAATGTTTCTATCAATTTTTTCTTAATCTCTTTTTTCCTTCTTCCTGATAACAAATTTTTAATTTTACTTTCGTTATGAACATATCTCGTACAATTTCCATCAACAAATTCTGCTATTGACTTTTCTTTTGATTTTTTTTCTTCCGTTTGATTTTCTTCTTCATCTTCAATAACATCACTTTTAGGAGGTGGTGTGTAATTAAGTTCATTTGCAAATGTTTGAGGTATAAAATAACACTCTCCTTTCGTCATTTTAACTACTCTATAAATTTTCTTTGCATCAGCATTTTTCCAAAACTCAGCATAACCTTCATCCTCTTTTTTTATTGGCACTTTTTCATTTTCATCGGGTAAATAAACCATATCGTTTATTGTAAGCGTAAAAAGCAATGTTGAACCTTTTGTTTTATCATTTTCTTCTTCAAAGTATTTTCTGATAATCTCAGCAGCGTTATTGTTTCCTCCTTTTAAACTTTCTTTTATCTTTTTGGCTGCATCAAACAACGAGATTTCATCGAACACTCTTTCCTTTTTTCCATCAGATAAGACTTTTTCACAAACTGCAAAACAATAGTTAGAACCCGTTTTTACAAGAATGTCACCGTCTTTATAACCAAGCCTATTAATTCTTTGTAGTGCCTCGTCGGTTTTATTTTCTCTATAATCTACTTTAATGGCTGTAACAGGATGAAACCCTTTTTCAACCATATAATTATTAAATGCCTCTATTCCTTTATCTGAAAATGCTTCGCTTGCTTTTCCGTTATAGTTTGATAAATGAGTCGTCAAATGTTTTTTAAGAAAGTTACTTTTAACTTTAGTTTCAATAAATTTTTTCGCATCCGTTTTTTCTTTCAGTTTGGAAAGTGGTAATCTGTATGTTTCACCTTTACCATAATAAGTATCCTCATGCAATCTTCCTTTAATACGTAAGAAATCAACTTTTTCTTTTTTGTTATTTTCTCTTTGCTGAATCTGTAATTTATTATTAGGCTTATGCGAAACAATCATTTTTTCAATCCATTTTCCGTCTGACACATCTTTGCAAAACGTAGCCCAAGGGAATTCAATCTGGCGAAAACCGGGCATATATTTTTCAATTTCCTGTCTTTCTTCCTTACTCAAAGCGTTGTATGTGCCAAACCATTTGTCAAAATCAGTTTTTCCTTTTACATGTTTCTTTTGCTTTTCTGTAAAAGCATTAAATATATTTTTGAATAATAATCTTTTCCTATCTTCGGGTAATTTAGATAGTGCAATCAATATTTCTTTTGGTTCTTTATCTTTAATGGCATTTAATTCCTCTATTCTATTTTCATTTAACCATAAACCAAATTCGCCAAACCAACTCTGTAAATTTTTATTCAGGTTGTTTAACCGAAAAACGTGTTTAGGTTCAGTACATGCAACCACTAATGCATCTATAGCATGATGACGGTGGTCATTACGTTTGCTCCACAAATCTATTTTTAAGATAGGTCTATCCTTATCGTCTTTTTCATATCGCACCATATTAGGTTTGTTTGCCTGTAACGCCATTAATTCGTAACGAGGTTTAGTAATTTCTTTGAACATCCTGTCCAATTTCCATTCATGCCTCAAGTAATCAGTAATACTTCCTGTTGTAATCTTAACATTTTTTGTTCCAACAATTTTCCCTATTTCTTCTTTCACTTTAAGGGTAACATATTGTGTTTCCTTTTTCTGACGTTCAACAAAATCTTCAGGAATATCTTCCATTAGCAAATTTTTTCTTTTCTGCCCTTTGAAAACATCGTTAACAAATTTGTTAAAACTATTCCAATTTATTACTTCTTCATGAACAGAACCTGCATTCAAATATTCAAAAGGTGTTCTATTGCTTTTTTCTTTATTGATTATTGCCTCGCAAACAACTTTGTTTGTGAGTGAGTCGTCAAAAAACCTTCCTTTCGGAATAATGTGGTCAATTTCATAATCTTTTGAAAACAGACGACTTAATGGAATTGCTTTAAGTGTATAAGGTGAAATATGATGTTGTTCTAACCAATTTTTATATTTTTCACTATCCTTTTTATCCGGTTCACTACCGGGTTTATTCTTATCGGGTTCATTTTCTTTTTTTATTTGTTTTTTCCAGAGTTTATATTTTTCAATATTGGAGAGTGAAGGTTGTTCCGGATTTTCAATTTCAACAGTGTTTTCAAGTGGTTCACTGTTTTTCAATTCTCTTAATCGTTTGCGCACCCAATTATTTTCTTTTTCTCCTGCTATTACCGCATCCCACATTTGCTGTCTCGCTTCTGCATTATTTTTCAGTTCACGTGCAAGTTCTATTCGTACTTCAATTTCTTCATCAGGGTTTTCATTAGTCTTAAAATTATATTGCTTACATAAACTGACAAAAAGTTGTAGTACTTCATCTGTAATTTGTTCAACAACCGGATTTCGCAAATTATTATTTTGGTCATTTTCGTTCCCAATTTTATCACCAAATAATGTAGGATTTTTCCTTCTGAAAAGAGTTTTTATATGGTGATAGTTTTTAATATAATCGGGGTGCTCAGGAGTATATTCGGTTGCAGTGTGCCTTTTGTAAAATAATGAAACAGCATCGGAATAAATCATTTCGCCTTTTGTGAAAACATTATCCAATAATCCGTCATTTATTTTTTTCAAAAATTCTTTGTCGTAATCAACATTCATTCCTTCATCAATTCTGTCAAGCATATCAGCCGCATTGTCTTTTAATAATTGAAAATTGTTTTTGGCTTCATCAGGTATAACATTTTTTTCATCAGTAAAATATTTCCCTGCTCTTACAAGTGTTATGATTTTACTTAACGCATTTGAAGAAAGAGAACTATATGCTCTTTTGAATCGCACTTTTGCAATCGATAGAATTTGGTTGTCAGAAATATCAATGTGTCTGTTATCAAAGAATGCTTTTAATGCTTTACACCTTTCGCTTTCTATATTATATTCGTCATCGTCAGTCAAATCATATTCATGATATTTTGAAGGATTGCTTTCGTAATCATTGATGTCAATTTCAATAATATCATATTCTTTTTTGACCCAGTTGTAAAGTATTCGCCAAAGGTCAATGAGGTTCTGTGTTTCATACAATTTTGCTTTTTCAAAAAAATCCTTTCCCATTGCATTCATAATTGCAATGCGTGTTTCATTACCTTTTAATGTTGCTTTTGGATTTAATCCCTCAAGCCATTGTTCTTTCTCTTTTAATCCTAATTGAGAATAAGTTTGAGTAAAGGTAAGTGTTGGTTTATTCAGAAGTTCTTCATATAGTTTTTCCTTTTGCTCAGTTGAGATAGGCTGTATTCGCTTCTTTCTTAATCCTTTTTCGTCATCATAATATGTGACAATACTCAATGAATTTATCCCTTTCCAGATTTTTTCCTCCTGATGTAAAGGATGACTTTGTGGTACCACTTTAAATTTTTTCTCAAACTGGCATTGACCTATTAATCTAAATTGAGGCTTTAGCGGTCGCTGATAATAGATGATATGGTCAAAAATCAAATGAAAAAAGCCGTTTTCATGTTCAAGGATTTCTTTTCTGTATTTTTCTTGAGAAACACTTTTTCCTGGATAAATGTACTCTACAATTTTCTTTAAAAGCACTTTATCATTTATTTTATTTTGGAGTGCAGTATTTTTGCTGATTTGCGTTTCCCAGATTTTTTTAAATTCTTCTTTGTAATGTTTGCGAAGGATTACACGATTACGAATTCGTTCCCATTTACTTTTATTATCTTTTGTCAAAATATCATAAAATATCTCACCGAGATAAACAGTTCTATTAAGTTCTTTTTCTTTTTCGGCTTTTAGTTTGTTGAAGTCTTCCATTTGCTTACGCCAGTTACTTTTCCTTATAGGTGCAAATTCATAAGAGGTTATTCCATTTTCAATTTTAGTGGTTATCAGTAATTCTTTTTCCGTATTGGTTTTGTAATTCGTTGCTTCATTAGTACTTTTTAAACTAATTGTTCCTTTTCTGCCATCCAATAATTCAAGATTGAATATCCAATTCTTATTCGAAAATTCTTGTGGTTTCTCACATTTCAAAATCTTGGCTTTTATGTTTTTTGTTTCCCCTCCTTTCTTTGGTTTAGTTTTTTGCCATTCACAAATTGATTTATCAAAATTGAAAAAAGGTTGTTCCTTTGTATTTGATTTTTCAATAATTTCTATATCATAAACAGTTTCTTCAATACCCGTAAATTCTTTATAACATTCACCTTTGTATTTTTCTTTTGTTTCAACATCTTCAATTTCTATATTAAATAAAGGGACTTCAATAATTTGCCCATTATTTTTCTTCTCCACATACTTTTGTTTAGGAGCAATAGATTGAATTGTTACTGTTTTTACTTCCTTAATAATATTATCTTTTTTTGAACTACTTTCGTTGTCTGAATCCTGTTTTTCATTTACTTTTTCTTTGTTATCGTCTTCGCCGCCGCCAGCATATCCGCGCAATTGGTTAAACAAATAAATAAGCCTGCCAAAATCTTTTTCATCAATAGCATCTTTTGTAGCATCTTTTCTAAGTTTGTATAATTCAACCGCGGTAAGTTGTTTCCATTTATTGGTTTCTTTTTCAGGGTTGCGTTTAGAGGTTATTGACAAATGCTGAAGTTTTTCAGGCATTGGAAATATCTTATCAGTTCCTTTATATTTTTCATCCACTGAAAATTCAAACTGATTTTCTGGTAAAACATCAAGTTGATACAATACATAAATTAACTTATTTCTTCGTTGTTTATATCTTTTATTTAACCTTCGGCTACCTCGTTTTTCTCTTCTATTCGCATTTCTTGTTAATCCTTTTCCTTGTTCGAAGTTAGTTTTATCTTCACCAAGGGAGATAATTCTACTATTCATTCCAAGAATTTTACCTTCATTTTTTTCTTCATCTTTTTCAATTAAAGCCCACCCAATTGAATTTGTTCCTAAATCAAGACCTAAAATTTTTTTCATAGAAATTTTACGTTAAAATTTTTTTGCAAATTAAAAAACATTATTTATATTTGCAACCAAATTGTAAGCAAAAATCACAATAAGGATTATTCCGTTGTGAAAAAATTAAAGGCGACCCCGCTTTTTTGCGGGGTCGCTTTTTTTCGTTAAATATACTTTTTTCTTTAGATATTCGATATAAATAGATTTTTTTATTCAAAATAATCATATTATGTTTGTCCCGATTTTGTATCTAAAACGATTTAAATTTCATATCCTATGAAAAAAATTATTATTCTTTTATCAATAAGCATAATGTGTACTCTTAGAGTTGATGCATTATGGATAAACAAAACCATGGTATATGGTGGATTAACAAGAAGTTACAGGGTATATCAATCACCAAATTACAATGCGTCTTATCCATCATCATTGCTGATTGCTTTACACGGACTGGGCGATAATATGACTAATTTTTCGAGCATAGGATTTGATGCTATTGCAGATACAGCCAACATAATTTGTATTTTTCCACAGGCAGCTAATGACCCTCTTGCGGGCACAGCATGGAATTCTGGTGCCGGTTACATGGGTTATTATCCTAACACTACTGTGGACGACATAGGGTTTATCAATGCACTGATTGATACAGCCGAAACAAATTATTCCATTGATACTAATCGTGTGTACTTGTGCGGATTCTCGTTAGGTGGATTTATGACGGAACGAATGGCAGGACAATCTAATACCCGTATTGCTGCATTCGTTTCCATGTCGGGCACTATTGGTAACGGGATTACTACATTTGTACCAGGACGACATATTCCTATCGCTCATTTTCATGGAACAGCAGATGCTACTGTGGCTTATACTGGCAATACTTATGGTATAGATGTCGATTCGTTAATACATTTTTGGATAATCAATAATGAATGCAATACTACGCCTGTAATATACCATTATCCGGACATTGCCAGCGATAATATTACCGTTGACCGATATGAGTATTCCAACGGCGACCCTCAATCGGATGTATGGTTTTTTAAAATGAATGGTGCTGCCCATACAGGATTGTTCCTTCCAGGCAACGATATTTCTGAACCAATAGAAACATGGCTCTTTTTCAGAAAACACACTCTTGCTAAATCAGGTATTCATAATATAAATGATA
Organism: uncultured Bacteroidales bacterium; assembly: GCA_964431135.1. Classification (GTDB taxonomy): domain Bacteria; phylum Bacteroidota; class Bacteroidia; order Bacteroidales; family GWA2-32-17; genus Ch61. The sequence goes on along the minus strand of CAYSIN010000080.1, from coordinate 647 downwards.
TAACTCAATTGCAAGTTTTTCCCAATCCGGCTACCACACATTTCACGATAAATCTTCCACAAAATTATACCGATGTGTCATATACACTCTACGATATACAAGGCAATTTACAATATACCGATAAAACAACCGGAATGCAAATCAAACTCAATGTTACTGCTTTTCCACGAGGTATCTATGTTTTAAAAGTTATAACAGAAATAAACACTTTCATAACAAAGATAATATTGCAATAAAATAGAATACAGAAAAGTAATGTCCCATACGTTATAATAAGATGAATAATACAGGTCAAGAAAAGATATTTAAAGTGTCTGTCTATAAACTGTTTATTTTTTAAGAATTTTAGAGCACTTCTAAAAATTCAACTAATAATATAACCGCAATGTTCGCTAAGAAGGCGCAAAGGTCGCAAAGTATTGATGTCTATTTCTTTACGCTCTTTGCATCAAATCGTAGCGTTCTTTCTCGTCTCGCCGGTGAACTTTCCCTACGCACCATGTTTGTATGGAGAGTGATGTTGCATTAGAAATTTTTGCAAAAAAAAAGAAAAGTACAAGAAAGATTAAAATGAGTTTTTAAGGGACGACTAATTACCTAACTTTAACATATTTTTTATACACTACAAAAAAAATGTAGATTTTATT
>CAYSIN010000079.1:0-12615 GCA_964431135.1 uncultured Bacteroidales bacterium | reverse complement strand
AGTTTATTAGATGCAGAAACGCTGAAACCCGCACTATCTCGGCAATAAAATATATCGCTTGTTATGGCGAGTACATCAGTGCTATATGTACAATCATTTTATTTTTCATTCCCTTTCAAAATAATTATATCAACTTTTCTCTTTCTCCAATCTTCTGTAGAAATTATTGGACAACTACCCATACCATAACTTTTTATTCTCTTTTCATTTATACCTTTTTCTTTTAAATATAATGTAACCTTTTGTGCTCTTTGGTAAGAAAGATTTTCGTTATAGGATATATTACCTAAACTATCTGTAAAACCAATAATTTCTACATAGAATGAGTCATTATTTTTTAAGATATAAGCAACGCTGTCTAAGCGTGGAAAGTATATAGTATCAATCTCAGATGAACCAAATTTATAATAAATTGATACAGGAAAATTTTCAATATTGTATGAAGTTTCATTAATTACCTTTGTAATTCTATTATCAATATGACAACTGACAATTGGAATAACTTCTACATCGTCTATGTACACATATATTCCCTCTTTTAATGCAGATTTATTTTTATTTCTAGTTTTTTTAATCTCTTTATTCCATTTACCAATTGAAATGTATTTTTCATTCCCCAAAGCTTTATATTCTCCATATAATAACATCCATCCATCACTTTTCTCATCCATTTTATTTATTGTAAAATATTCGGAATCCTTCAAAATATTTGGTGCATTGAGAGAAAATGAGATATCTAAATCATTTAGAATATATTTATATCTTTGAGAGAATTTAATATAAATAGTTATACTATAATCGCATCCTTGTATCAATGGCTCGTTCAACTCACCAATAATAAATTCTCTATTAGAGACAGAAATAGTATTTATATATATTCCAGCAAAACAATTTCCTGTCCTTGCTTTGGTTTCAATTACTTTTGAATTTCTCAATCCATCAATATTTCCATACCAATAATAATTGGCAGTATTTATTTGCTTCCATGCTTTTGCATTAAATAAAGTTCCCTTAAAAATAAATTGGTTATATGTTATTATGGTATCCTCAAAACTTGGATTTATTATAAGATTCTGAGATTTAACATAATTACTTATAACTAAAACCAATAATAGAATTACTCTTGATTTCAAATGAAGGTAGAGACTCATGATAGATAAATAAGCAGTAAAACTTATTAAAGTTTTACCACTTATTGAGATTAATTAATAATTAACTTACCTTCTTTAACAAGGAAATTATTATTTACAAGTCTGTAAATATATTCACCAACTGGTAAACTACCTTTGTTAAATGTTGTCTTGTTGTCCTTGATATATTCAATGTTTCGTATCATTTTACCATTTATATCAAAAAGTTCAAATCTTAAATTAGTCGAATTTTCTATTATATCAGATGTAATAAAGATGTTTATATCATTTTTTGATGGATTTGGAAAAACAATAACATTATTTTCTTTCTTATTATTGATAATATCAGAAACAGAAAATGTTTTCAAGAAAGAATAATTACTGGTATTCTTTTTTGTAACATTCGTAATAGGATCAGTAGTTGTAACTAAAATATTTACCATTTCATCAGAAGTTGATGTTGATGAAAAAATATCAACAAAATATTCTTCTGGCAGATTATCCAATTCTTGTACTGTTAATAAACGAATTTTCTCATTTGTAGCAATATTGATAAAGTTAATGTCATTACCATTTGTTTCAATTCGGTATGCACTTTTTTCTAATAATGAGACAGATTCAATAGGTTTGTTGTTATCATTGTCATTATCTCCAGTATTAATGGTAAAATTCCAACAATCAACAATTGTTACTCCTTCGACAGGCTCAAAATTATCGCAATCCAAATCATATGGCAAAATTACTCCATGTAAAGAACCGTTGTATTCATAAATTATTGCAGTTTTTGAAAAAGAAGTAATAGACAATGCTATTAATGTTAAAAATAATAAAGATTTTATAAGTTTCATTTTTTTAATTTTTTAAAGTTAGTAATTATTATGCTTTTTTTGATTACAACAGAAATTCAATAAAACTGTCGGTCAATAATTTACACTGTAAAATTAGTAACATTTATCTCTTGTCTATGTCATACAACCTCCTATTATTTTTTTGCAAATTTATCAATTTATCTGTATTCGCCATAACGGTTTATGGTATGGTGTCGTGCGGGATTACGAGGCGATTTCCTATCAGTTTACACCGACTTTTTTACGAGCCACAAACGCTCGAAAACCTCTGAAACCCGCATGCACTGTACCATATGTTAGCGGGCGTAATTTTTTATTGTTTTAATCATTGTCAATCTGGTCAATAAAACATTAATTAAAATCAATGCTAATCCTCCTATCAACACTATTCCCCACAACATTGACCTTGTTACTTCAAAATTTAACCCCAATACATTTTGAATCATTCCGGCAGCTCCGTTATCATATATCGCTAAAAATCCAGATGAGATACAAACAAGAGTCATTATCAGACCAGTAAACATTGACACTTGATTTATTAGTTTTGAGTATTTTTCTGCTTCTACTTTATTAAAACAAATCCTGTTACCAAAATAAAATCCAGCCAACAATCCCAAGAATACGTTAAAAACCGGAAGCCCCATAAAAAAACCATAGACAAAAATGTTATATATCAGATAAATAGAGACTACAATCCAAATTGGCAGATTAAATCTGCGATTAATCCAAACTTTTAAAAATTTAAGGTCAAATAAACCTCCCAGCAATAATCCAACTAATAAATAAATAAGAGGTCTACTTTCAGATTTATCGAACAAAAACCATATTGTTACAGATAAAAATCCTAAAGATAAGGGAAATATACTTCCTAATAACAATTCGCTAAATCTTTTTTCAAATCTTTCCATTTAGCAACTTATTAAAGATTACCCATTATTATTGCGAATGCAATAATTCCAATAATTATCAAGTAAGAATAAGGATTTGCAAAATTCAAAGTCCATCCCAACCATTGATTTCTTTTTGGCAAAATAAATCTGGAATCTTGTGGATTGAAATAAAAAATTCCCCATTTATAATTTTCTGGATTATTTCTCATTTTATCAAGTTTGTTTAAATTCTATTTTCATATTTATTCAATTTATACTATAAAATTATCCTTGGTCGTTTAATATTATGCCCGCTAACGGCCGAGGGCAGGTGCCGTTTTGCTTACCTTAGACCTATCACGCATAGCCCGCAGGGCTTAGTGTTTATCATGAAAAGCAAAATGGTCACTTGCCCTTTGTTACCAACTGAGCAATTTTCACAGATTTTTTTAGTCTTTTTGTACAACCAAATTTTTTTTCAGAAATCAGACACAAGCTCTTTGGCAAGCCTTTGGTTTTGAGCGTATGCTCGTGTGGGCTTGCCAATGTGCTTGTTTCTTCAATAATCATTTCTTATTTTATCTTCCAATTTGTCCAAGTTCCTTCTACATTTGGACTATAATTTAATTGTGGTGTTTGATTTTTACCGCTTAATGCGGTTTCTTTTTTTACATTTTCAATTATGTAATCAGCCAATTCTTTATAGTTTATATTCCCTTTTGAATCTTGTAATTTTTTGAGCAAGAAATAAGTCATATAACCGTGTTGTTTATCTCTATAAACACCTGATGATTCTTCACCAGTACTTGATGATAGAACAATCATATTTCCTGTCACCATATTTTCTTTTGCTTTTATTTTTACTCCTTTCATTGCTATTAATCCCTGATTTCTTGCTCCTCCACTAAAACAAGCATCAAGAAATACAGTTACTTTTTTTGAGGGATGTTCATTTAATTTATTGTAAATATCAGTCAATTTTACTGCTTGTGTTACATTGCTACCACTTATATCTACTGGCATTAAATATGATTCCTTTGTTTGTTCGTCTGGTAATCCATGACCTGAATAATAGAAAATTAGTTCAGCATTTCCATTATCAATCTTGGCAAGATTATTTAACCAAGATATTCCCTGATTCATTTGACCAGACGTAGCATTTGTCAATAGTTTTATTTGTTTTTCAGGAATGCCAAGCGTTTTATTACAATACTCTTTAAATATTTTTGCATCATTCATTGCAAAGTCAACATTTACTTCAGTATTTAACCCGGTTTGAAAAGAACTATAATCTTCATTGCCAATAATCAAAGCATAAGTATTTGTTTTTGCTCCTGTACTTACAGGAATATCTATATCAACGTCAGATTTACCAACGGTTATAGTATTTGCTGATTTTTGAATTTTATTATTATTTGCTGCGGATTTATCTTCTACGTCAACTTCTATATCTGCAAATTTGTAATCTATTTTTGTCAATGCATAAGTGGTTTTATTTTTACTGTCAAATATGTATTTTTTATTATTTGCTCCAACAACTTCTAAATGTGATAAAACAAAATTATCATCTTTAATAAAAAAGTCAGAACCTTGGAATTTTAAGGAATTGAAATTTTGTTTAAATGCAGGTGCATCAGCACGAGGAACAGGAACTACAAATTCACTGAGTTGAGAAGAACTTAATAAAAAACATTCATTATCCGCATCGTAGGTACCTAATTTAAGGTCTTGAAAATTTAAACTTTCAGCATATTGTTTTTTAAATTCATTGACAGCTTGTATTTGAAATTCTTCTATTTTCTTCGCTCTTGTTGTTTCATTTACTCTGATTTTATATTCGGAACTTTTTTCAAATTCTCCTTTTTGTTGCCATTCATTTACTTTACTTTCAACATACATTTTTATTTCTTCTGTTAAACTTTTGACAGCTTTAGTAGTAACATTAAAGGTTTTCCTTGCAGAATTGAATCCATTTTTTTCTATTAATTGAATACTAAAAATTGCAGTTCCGTCTGTTAGTCCTTTAATTGCTTTTACTGGAATAATAATATCTTGCTGATTTCCTATAATCATATCCCCAATTGTTTTAGTGGATGCAAAGTCAAGACCTTTGATATTATTCGTTTCAGACATTTTCAATTCAACACCTTTTGCATCGCCTTTTCCATTATTGGCAATATTGAATTTTAAATTTGCTGTTTGATAAGTTCCAATCGAATTATTTCCTTTTGAATTTTCAAGTTTCAAATTACTAATTTCAAGTTTTGGATTTTTATCAGATTCTGTATATAAGGCTTGAATTTCAGATTCGCTAAGAGGTCTATCATAAATTCTTAAATCATCAATTATACCATTAAAATATCCGCCCCAAGGTTCTGCAAAACCAATATGGAATTGATAATTATTTGACATATTTCCAACATAAATGCTACTATATGATTTATCAAGTTGACCATTTTTATATATTTTAACAATACCTTTATCTGAATCATATGTAATTGTCCAATATTGAAATATACCGACATCTACGTTTGATTTTGAAAACAAATAATTTGCAGTACCTTTATTGCCTTTCATTCTGAAATTTAAAAGACTTGCATTTGTGCCATCATCATAAACTACAAAACCATTGTCTGTATCAGGTTGTTTTTTTGATACAATACCTGATGAACTAGAATTATTCCATAAATTTGGCTTTATCCATACAGAAATAGACAGACTACTTAAATAATTAAAAGTGCTACTTGAATAAGTAATTTTACTTTTCCCATTAAAATTCCCTGCTTTATCAGAATTATAGTTTCTATCACTCGCATATGAAACTCCAGAGTTAGTCCCATTACCTAAATTTCCACTTTCATCATTTGTACTTCCATTAAATGGCCAATAACCAACAAGACCTTTTTGTAAGTCAACATTTTGTGCTGTCACAATCATACTAAAAAAGAACAGCATTAATAATAATTTTATCGTTCTCATAATTTTTAAATAATTTGGTTGTACATTATATTTATTACTCTTTAATCATGCGTGTAAGCAATTTGCTCTTTTGCTTTTTTTGTTTTGGAATTATTCGTCGGCAAAAAAGCAAATGTGCAAATTAGCATTGGCATTTCCTATTATTTTTTGTTCACGATTTTTCATTGCTTTGTTGGTAACGGTTGCATGCAGAATTTGGCTGGCATTGTTTCATGCAGCATCCTGTCAAACCCCTGCGAATTATATTATTTGCACATAGTGTCATCATGTTCCCTGCCATCTAAATTTTGAACGGTGTTACCAATAGTGCTTTATTTTTAATTTGTTTCAACCTTTGCTTGGCTTAATTTATTAAATATTCTTATTTGAGCTTTACCAACGTTTAAATTCCCCGTTTGCTGAAAAATTAATTCACCTGTTTTAGCGTTTACTATCTGATGTGAAGAAAAAGTTGCCGAAAATTCTGACAATATATAAATATATACATCTTCATTGTCTGTTATAGCTTTAGCAATACGTTCTCTAGTTACAACTTCATAGGGTGATGTATATTTTTTAATTTTAGTTTTATCTTCAACATAAAAGTCTTTATCACAAATTAAAAGTTTACTTGACTTGACTTTACCTGTAAATTTGTTTGCATATTTAGTTATCCACATAATATTGCTGCATAAATTAGGTTCGTTTGCAACTAGTTTTATAGACCAGTTAATAATTTTTACATATAATGAAAGATACTCTTTCAGATAATTTTTATCAATTCCAACAAAAGGCATAAACATAACTGAGGATAAATCTTTTGCTGTCCGATAATATTTATATCCTCTGTTTTTATTTACAACCCCAAAAATATATATGTTACTAATAACATATTTAGAGTTTTCAATTATTCCGGTAAAATAACCAAAAAGATAAGCATCGTTACCGACTGGTACTATTGAATTAAGATTGTCATCAGATATGTATTCATACTGACTTGCATTCCAATTTTTCTCAATTGAAAACTTTAATGCTTCATTATAACCATTAGTGTCATTTTTTTGAGTAATAACTTTTATTTTTCCGCTCATTAATGCCTTAGCTTTATTAGTGTTTATTTTGCCATACTGAGCGTAAACATTAAAATGCATAAAAATGCAAGCAAAAAGATAAAACTGAATTTTTCTTTTCATAATTTTCAATTTAATTAAGTTTATAAATTTATTGATAAGGTGATTCCTATTGATGCAAATTTATTATTAAAAGTGTTAAATATACAGGGTTTTAATTCAAAGTTATTTAACGAAGAACTATTGCTTTTTGCTGAATTAAAATATTCTGCTGATTTAATAATATTTTTCTCCTTAGTGCTAATTATTACAAAAAATGGAATTGAAGCGACTGCACCAATAACCATAGGAACAAAATTAGTTTCTTTGTCAGATGGAACTGTATTACCATATAAGTCAGTAGTTGAACCATGAAACATTGTAGTTGCTGTTACAACTGAACCTACGAGGAAAATCATACTACCAGCAAAACCCATTACTTTCTTTGTCCTATACTTTTTAAATTCTTTATAAGCAAGTGGCACATCTTTTATTATATTTTCATATGATTTGGCATTTTTTGTAATATCGTGGCTTTGTCCTTTATAAATGTATCTAATCCTACTTTTTACTTTAGTGCTCGCGTTTGAATAATCAATAATCTTAGATGTAACAATAATAATTTTATTATCATTTTCTGTTCCATATGTCTGAACTTGAGAAAAAAGATTTAAAGAAATACTAAAAATCAAAAAAAAGAAAATTGTTTTCATAATATTAATATTTAAGATTAAGGATTGTCATGAAGTTATTTTAAGCATTATTGGTAACGGGTGGCGGTATGAAACGTAGCGGATTGCACGGCTGCGAACTTATCCCCCGTTACAAACCTTGTCAGCGGGAACTGAGCCTGCAAATTGCTCTGAAACCGCTATGTTTTATGACCGCGTGTTATATGCCGTTTTTCTTTTTGTCATATAGGTTTAATCGTTTTTACTATGTCGTCAATTTTGTCAAATGGTATGTTACATAGAAAAAAGTCAAGTATATTGTGTTTCTTTTCACTACCTTCTTTGAAAAGAAGTCGCATATCAAATCCGATTGGGTATGCACTAAACTGTCTGCCTATCATAGTTGGAGCCTGTTCGTAAGGAATTAAAGGAAAGAATTGAATAGTTACATTCTTTCTTGAACCACCTTCTAAAGTCCTTAATCTATCATCAAGTTGTCCTTTGAAAAGAATTTCTTCGCTGAATCTCAAAAATGATTTTGGTAAAGTTTGCTTCACTGTATCAAGAATTTTCTCATCGAGAAAGTCACCCTTTTGTGAATCATAAACTTTAGGATTGAAAGTCCTTAAATATGGTAAATATCCAGTGAACCAATTCCATTCTGGCCCTTCTATTTGAATGACTTTTAAAACTGAAAATTCATTCAATGGTAAAAGTTCTATTGTTGTCATATTTCTAAAGTAATAATTAATTTGAATCGCTCGTTCAGTAATGCTGTGATTTTGATAATTATCCTGCCCGGCATTTGCAATTCGAGTCAAATAGCTAATCATAAATGTCCTTTGTGGCTCTTGTCCCAAATGCAATTTCATCATCAGTTCAATGTTTTCAATTGGAATGTGTTTGCGAAGAATAATATTTTGAAAAGGTTGTGTCCATTCAACACCAGCTTGATTGTCAGGTCTAAGTTCTTCAACAATGAAATTATTTTTCGATTGAGGTAGTTTAATGAAAACAATTTCTTCGGTTGTATAAATTTCGGGCAATTGTTCAAAGGCTATTGCAAGAAGAACAGGAAGTTCTCCAATTCTTGAAACAAAAAGTCGTCCGGTATTTGAGTTTAATCCACTGGTTTGAATTGTTGCCCAATTTTCAACTGTCGTAACGTGATAAAATGTCGCTTCTGGTTGGTCTAAAAATGTTCGCATCGTCTTCTTTTAAAATGGCATATAACGTGCCGCAGGTTGCTGCACGTTGCCGATTTTGAAACACAAATTTGTCAAACTTAAAATACACTACAAAAATGAAAGAACAATCGAAAACCACCGAAACGGCAATTGACAGCAACCTGTTGTTAACCGCAGTACTTCCTTGTCAAGTAAAATACAAAGGATCAATTGTCCAACTTAAAAAAATAGTTGGACAAGTTGCAACAGTTAGATTTAAACATGCAGGATATTGGCATGATTACGATAAAGATGTAAATGTGTCAGACTTAACATTAATTCCAGATCACAAACACGATATTGATAGCTTCAACCGCTGCTGTCAAATATGCGGATTGTATTGCGGTTAACGGAGGGGGCTATATGCAGTAAGGGATTGCGGGCTACTTTCCTGTCCAAAATATACTGAAGTTTGAGCGGGGCAGAATGCTTGAATAACCACTGAAACCCTTATTGCATATAACCTTTGTTGGCAGTAGTTAAATTGGTTCAATTCTTTTTACATCATTGATGTTCAGTTTTATAGCATTGCCAATTTTGTCTTGAGAGGAACATTTTGTTAAAAAAGTCCAAGAACGAAAAGTAGAATATTCATCAGAAACATATAGTTCCCATTCGTGAACGTTTGCAAAAATACCATTATAATGTTCATCTGCTCTTATTCTATAACATCTGCCACTATAAGTATAAACCCTATAAAATCTATTTTCCATTATTTGTTATATCTGTACATTATAAAATTATACAATGTTATTAAACCTGTAATACCACCCACTATCAGGAAAAAACCTCCTTCAGAACCAAGTGAGATTCCTATACCACCTGATATTAACGTTGCTAAACCCCAAAGGATAAATTTTTTGAAGTGTTTGTCCTTTTTCTCATTGTTTTGTTTGAAATTTACATTTGTTGCCATTGTAATTAAAATTTAATTTGAATACTTTTTTTATTTATATCAACAAGCCAAACATAAGCCCGGCCTTCTGCTATCATTGTTGAATAGTCCATATAAGCTCTATTTATTATTAAACAATAAATGCCTTGACGTATTAGTGATTGTGAAAATTGGTCTGCATCTCCGATATTACGTTTGTTGTGATCGTAAAAAGTATAATGTCCATCAACTAAAGGGATATTCTCTGCTACAATATCATAATTTCCTTTAAGATACATTCTTCCATATGTATGAGCATCTTCTATTAAATCCCAAAAATATATACCACGTCCATAAACATCACCGACTGTTGGAATATCATTTACTATCCAACCTTTTCTTTCAATCTTACTTCCGTTACCTTTAGGAGTTGCGTGAAAAACAGTTACAACTTGCTGTGTCATAATTAATCGATATTTAATTTGTTAGAAAAATCGTAATTTGTTAGAATTCCAACTGCATTACCAGAGTTATTTATTACTGGCAAACAACCAATATTGAAATTTTTCATTAAAACTCTCGCTTCTTCAATTGTCGCGAATTCGTTTATGACAACAGGTTTAACTGTCATAATATCTTTAACTTTTAATTGAGGTTTTATATTCTTTGGAATATCATTATGTGTTATTATTCCAATTAATAGGTTATCTTCAACAACTAATAACCTTCTCAATCTTTGTTTAATCATTAAGAACGAAGCATCTGCTACACTTGAGAATGGTGAAATACAAATTAAATTTGTATTCATTATTTGATACACATACATACTTAGAAATATTTTTTAAGATTTTGTTTATATATATTTACTGTCTCTTGATCATAACACGAAAAATAACATTGCCTTAAAGAAGTTGGGATTTGATTAAAAAAATCAATTACCGTGTCAATTGCGATTTTACTTGCAAAATTAATAGGATAACCATAAACTCCTGTACTAATTGAGGGGAAAGCAATTGAATTTAGATTCTTTTGAGTTGCTATTAACAAGGAGTTTGTGTAACAATTTGCCAGTAATTGCTGTTCGTTTCTATTACCACCACACCAAATTGGACCTACTGTATGAATTATATATTTCGAACTTAGATTGTATCCATTGGTTATTTTAGCTTCGCCAGTTTTGCATCCATTTAGCTTGCGACACTCAATTAATAATTCTGGGCCTGCTACTTTATGAATAGCACCATCAACGCCGCCACCTCCTAATAATAATTCATTTGCAGCATTAACAATACAATCAATTTTATATGTTGTTATGTCAGAATGTTCAACGACAATGTCTGTATTTTTAATTCTCATACTTCGTGTTTTTATTAATTACTGCCAACGGTTTGCGGCTTTTTGTCTGGCGGGAAAATATGGAACACTTAATTGTCCCCCGCTACAAAAGCCAAAACGAAGATACAAACTTTCAAATTAGTTGTCAGCCCCGCTTGCAAAAAGCCGCTGTTAGCCAAAGTGCATTTTTGTCGTGCGATGTTGTCCACCGAGAGAGGAACGGTCTGAACATGCGCAACTGTCAAGGCGAGAAAATTATTTGTCGGTGATTACTAATTTGTCTACCGCGATTACTTGATTGTCTTGTGTGAGCCGAACGAAATACAGTCCAGTTGCGAGATTGTCACGGGAGAGCATAACTGTCTGCCCGCTGATATTTTTTATTTGCGCAACTGTCTGACCGAAACAATTGTCCACCGTGAGAGTTGCGTTATTCAAATGACTACCTGTCTGCAAAGTTGTCTGTGTAGTAAAAGGATTTGGGTAAATTGAAATATTAATTTGATTGCTTAACTCTTCAATTCCTGTCCCGCCATTTGTTGTTTTGATAATTGTTCCGTACCTACCAACAGCGTAACCAAGATTATTGTTTACAAAATAAACATCGAAGAGTGGACTTGTCGTGTTGGAATTCTGTTGTGTCCAAGTTGTCCCCGCATTTGTGGTTTTTAAAACAACACCATTGCTTGGATAACCGCCAACAATGTAACCCGTGTTTGTCGATGGAAACTTGACTGCATAAAGTCCTCCACTTGTCGGTGAAGGTTGGGAAGTCCAAGTCGCACCTGCGTTTGTTGTTTTTAGAATATTGTCGGTTACATCACTTACGCAATATCCATTATTCATATCAGTGAAAAATATTGAAGCAAATTCCTCTGCTGTGTTGCTATGAATATTTGACCATGTTGAACCTGCATTGGTTGTTTTCATTATTGCGTCTGTAAATCCTGCGCCAACAACATAGCCAGTATTTACATCATTAAAAAACAAAGACACTTTTCCGTTGCCGGTACTTAAACTCAATGATGTCCAAGTTGCGCCTCCGTCTATTGTCTTTAAACATGTTCCGACTTCTCCTGCTGCGTAGCCGTTGTTTTGGTCAAGAAAAAATATTTCATGAAGTGTAGCTCCACCGCTTAATGAGACTGTCCAGTTTGCACCTGCGTTTGTGGTCTTGAGAATTGTCCCGTTTGTGCCGCAAACAAAACCAATATTGTCTGTCACGAAAAATACAGACATTAAATTATCTGTCGTGCCCGAAGTCAACGCTGTCCACGAAGTGCCGTCCGTTGTTTTTAAGATTGTCCCGGTGTAGCCGACTGCATACCCTGTGTCTGTGCTTGTGAACCACACGCCACTAAGCCACTCCGTTGTCCCAGAGGTAAGAACTGTCCACTGAGAAAATACAAGGATGTAAGAACCGATAAATATTAAAATAAGTAGAAGTCGTCTCATTGCGGTTTTGGTTTTTGCATTTTGGCTAACGTTTTGGCGCTTGGCGCAGTGGCGGATTTCTTAGCACAAAACTGTCAATATACCACAAAAGTTGATGCGAGGTAGAATGTTCAATTAACCACGTCACCCGCCATTGAGCC
>CAYSIN010000078.1:0-12892 GCA_964431135.1 uncultured Bacteroidales bacterium | reverse complement strand
CAAAGTCGGTCTTAATCTAGAATAGTATAATACGTGCATTTTTTCAGAGTTAGGGGTTAATTAAAACAATTCGCTTTGCTTTTGTTTTATACCAAGTTGTATTATATCGATGAATATCAGTAAAAACCAAATTTGAATGCATATCGGTATAAATTATTTTTTTGTTAGCGGTTTGATATCAGATACTTTTAGAGAATCTTCGACAGCCTTGTCGTATAATCCCATTGCTTTATATACCACGGCTCTGTATTCATAATCTGTGACATCAAAGGGTTTAATCGCAATGGCTTTACTAAAATCGTGAATGGCGTTATTATATAATCCTATATTTCCATATACCATTCCACGATTATGATATGCCTCAGCATAGTTTGAATCTAAAGCAATTGCTTTTGTAAAATCTTCAATGGCTTTATCTGCCTTTCCCATTTTGCTGTATATGGTTCCACGATTGTTGTATGCCATAGCAAACGATGGTTTCAATTCAATGGCTTTAGAATAGTCGGCAATGGCTTTATTATATTCATTTTGCTGACCAAATAAATTTCCACGATTGAGATATGCTTCCATGTAATCAGTTTTAAACATGATGGCTCGTGTGTAATCTTCGATGGCTTGACTATACAATCCTTTACGGGCATATAAAACACCTCGATTATATGCGGCTTTGCTGTTATCGGGCTTCCGTTCAATGGCTTTAGAATAGTCGGCAATAGCGTTATCCAATTGTTCCTGATGTTCGTATAAAACACCACGATTGTTGTAAGCCAAAGCACAGTCCGGGTTTTGAGCAATGGCTTCTGTGTAAAATGTCATAGGGTTGGCGTACGCTCGTGAATTTATAAAAGTAATGGCAGAAAGAAGTATTATCATCACCCATCCAAGCCATAAATATGTTCGCTTTTCTATTATCAACCCTTTGTCTGCAAATAAAAATAAAAGAAATAATAATATACCTGTCAAGGGGAGAAAAAAACGATGATTGAGATAATCAAACTCCGGATGTTTGAATAGCATAGAAGGAATCATTAGAATAAAAAACCATAAAAGACAAAAAACACCTTTCTTCTTCAATGAGGGCTTATGTTTAAAAATAAAATAAAATAATAAAAAAAGGATAAATGTTCCTATAAGTGTTCTTATTATAGAAAATGCAGGAATGGGCGATATGCCAATGGGTATAAACAACAGGGTCAATGACTCGGGAATGGTTCTTAAATTTATCAGGAAAGGTGTGATGCCAAAGGTATGCTGCAAGGTAGGCGTTCCTTTTAGAGCAATGGTTCTTAACACAAACCAAAGTATGCCCGAAATAAAATAAAATAATAAAATGAAAACATCTTTTTTTATAAAATTCTTTTTTTGAACATACGTAATATAATATACAATAAATATAAAAGGAAGGAATGCCGCTGTTTCCTTAGAGAACAAGGCAAGGCTAAATGCTATCCAATGGAGTATAAGAAATATCCTTTTTCGATGCTGAAAAAATGAAATTAAAAAAATAAATGAGAGAAATGAAAATAAAATCAGAAGCAATTCTGCCCTATTGGGCATATGTGCCACGGTTGATACAAAAAGCGGGTGCATGCAATAAATCAGCGTAGTGAATAATGCCACCGAAGACGAAATAGAAAACCGACGAATCAACAAATAAAGCAAACAAGCAATAATTCCCCAAAGCAGAATGTTGGTCAAATGATACATCCACGGGTTATTACCTCCCGACAGTTGAATGTCGAACATGTAGGAAACAGTACCCAGTGGACGATAAAATGAACTCGTTTTTGAAATGAACTGGTCTGTAACAAAGGCATTAGCAATATTATGAAAATCCTGAAGAAAGGATAATTGGTTTTGTATCATGAAATCGTCATCAAAATTAGTGAAATCGAAGCGAAGTGTTTGAAGATAAAGCAAGACAGGTAAACAAAATACTACTATCAGTGGAATAAAATAATTATTTTTAATGCGTGAAGGGGAAACAACAGAAGTGCTTTTTTTAGTAGGTTCGGATGATACAGAATTTGGTGAGGGATGAGTATGTTTTGTCATGTAAAAAAAATTATTTTTAACCTTCAAAAAGTTCGTAATCGGCAATATCACGATGAGCAACTTTATTGGCAGCCACTATAGCGTATTTTCCAACGGTAATATTGGGCAGTACAATAGCACCCACACTAATATAAGCATAATCGTCAATAACACATGGACCAACAATATTGGCACCAGGACCTATATTGGCAAATTTTCCGAGTTTTACAGAATGCCCAATAGTACTGTTAATATGAATGGCAGAACCTGTTCCCAATATAGTGCCATGAGAAATACCGGAACCGGGTTCTATAAAACACCCCTGAAATGGTTCTAAATATTGAAATACGGATGCCCGTTTGGAAACCACATTGACAGGTGTACCGCCCAGCATAAGCAATTTATTGTACATGCGTTCGCGTAATCGTGGATGCCCAATACCTACTATAAAATTTGGATTTTTTATTAGCACTTCCTGTAACGATTCATCGTCCGTAATTACAGGAAATTCATTAAATAGCACTCCTCCTTTTTTAGGATTTTTATCGTAGAAAAAAATTTCATTGGTATATCCGTTATCAATAAGCACAGACATTATTTCCAATCCCAAACCGCCGGCACCTGCTATAATCATACATAAAAATTTTTAATGGTAGAACAAATATAATTTATTTCTTCTTGTGTTAATTCAGGATATAAAGGCAAGGTAAGTTCTTTTGCTTTGATTTCATAAGCCTGAATAATATTTTCTGCACGAAAAGGATATTGCTGCATAAGCGAATATTCATAAAGTAACTTGTGGTAATGAACATTGGTTTGAATACCTTTTCCCAGTAAAAATTGTTTCAGTTCATCTCTTTTCTCGGCATAAACAGCAAATTTATGATAAGTAACTTTTTGGTCATGTTCAAAATTAGGAAACTGAATTTCTGTTACATTCGATAAACGTTGCTTATATTCATTTGCCAAATTGGTTCGCTGTGCTATCATATAATCCATATTGCCCAATTGCCAGTTTAGTAATGCGGCTTGTGAGGAAGAAATACGGCTGTTAAAACCTGCTTCTACAAAATCGTCATTCTCTTTGCCGTGATAATGCAAACGTTTTATTTTTAGATAAAGAGTTGCATCGTCGGTAAGAACAACGCCTCCAGTTCCAAAGGCATGAATAGTTTTGGACGGGTCAAAACTGATACAACTTACTGCTCCTAAACTACCTGCACATCTTTGTTGACATTGTGCTCCTAGCGATTGTGCCGCATCTTCCATAATGGGAATATGATAGTCGCTTGAAATTTTTTCCAGCGGATTAACCTCATTCATTCCACCAAATAATTGCACTATTATTATTGCCTTTGTCTTTGAAGTAATTTTATTTTTAATTTCATCCGCATTAATGGTCAAATTATTTTTATTAACATCAATGAAAACGGGAACAGCACCCACATGAAGCACGGGACTTAGCGAAGCAATAAACGAAAATGCCGGTATTATAACTTCATCCCCTTTCTTTATATTTAAGGCTTTCAGGCTTAACAGCAACGCATCGGTACAACTCGAAACCGTTACGGCATACGTGCGATGGCAGTATTGAGCCAGATTTTTTTCAAATAGTGAAATGTAGGATGAATCTAAAAAGTGTCCATCCTTAAAAGCGTTATCCGTCCATTGAAGGATTTCTTCTCTGTGTTGTTGATAAAACCTGTCCAATCCGTAAAATGAGATAGGAAGATTCATATATCATAATTATTTATGTGTTTCTGTAAAAAATCGAGATAGCGTTCAATTCCTTTTTCAAGCGGAAATGAAGGGTTATATCCCAATAATGTTTTTGCTTTAGAAACATCCATGGCACCTCTATTTGGTCTGAATGGTTTGCTATCGTTAGTTTGAATAACAATGTCGGGAAAATATTTTTTAACGATGGAAGCCAATTCGGCAATTTTTCGACCCTGTCCGTAGGATAGATTAAAAATTTCGTTATGCGCTTTTTCTGAAATCATAGCCAAATAAATACCTTCCGTTAAATCGTCGATATAGGTAAAATCAAGTTCATGTTGACCTCCGTTATCCAGTTCAAGTGTTTCATGTTTAATGGCTTTTTTTAGAAATATTTCTGTTACACGCATGTTGCAATCTGTTGGTCCATATACTGCCGAAGGTCTTATGATTGTGAAGGGTATTTTATAGCGATAGGCATATTGTTGCACTAAAATTTCCGCTGAAAGTTTAAACGCCCCATAAGTATCGATGGGTTTGCACGTTTGATTTTCATTGGCAGGGATAATCTGCTGATGGCTGTCGCGTAAGAAATTGCCATACACCATAGATGAACTGATGTAAATATATCTACTTAAATTGGAAGCAGCACCTTTAATCATTTCCAATAGTTGAAAATTGGAATCAAAAATATTAATTTTTGCCTGCTGTGGATTGATATCTGCCAAAAGGGCTACCGGCATGGCGGCTAAATTAATAAGATAATCGGGCTTAATAGAAAAATAGCGTTGCTTTACGCTTGTGCCTTCCACTTCTTCAATATACATTTTTACTCCAAGCAATTCAAGTTCCTGCTGGCGATACTTGCTGTAATAATTCCATGCAGCAAAATTAGTAGGCATATAATTTATTAAAGAATCTATGCAATAAACCTCGTATTGCCTTTGTGCTAACTTTTTGGCAAGATTATACCCAATAAACCCCAATCCTCCAATAATGAATACGCGTTTCATAAGGAAATATCTTTTTCAAAGGTACGTATTTTTCAACTAAAAATAAAAAACTATACCAAGTAATGAAAATGATTTTTCTGTTGTTTCTGAAATTATAGGTCAATAATGTTTTGTGTAAGGTACAAAAAATTTTTGTTCAATCCAAAAACTCATATTACTTTTACTTTGTTAAAAAAAGCATATTTCTTTAAATTAACTATGTATGAGTGAAACCATTTTAAAAGCATTAATGAGACTTTTTGCCATTATTGCCGATGCGGACAGTGACAGCGAAGTGAGCGATACGGGCAGAGAAGTTGTAGCCTCCTATTTAAAACAACAATTAAGTCAGGAACTGGTAGAGCAATATTTAAAATTATTTGATGAGTTTCTGGCAGAACAACAAAAGAAAAAAGGTAAAAAACGCTTGGCTGCCAATAGCGTAAAGGTATTGGCAATATGCTCACGTGTAAACGATGAATTGCGACAGGAACAAAAAATTCTGGTGCTTCTGAAACTGCTTGAATTTATCAACTACAATAAAAAAGTTAACGAATACGAACTTGAATTTGTAAAAACGGTTTCCGAAACGTTTAATATTCCCCCTGTGGAATATGAAAACTGCAAGGCACTAATACTTGATAAACCCAATGCCATACCATACAAGGAACAATTGCTTATTATGGATGGCAATACAGATAGCACTGTTGAAGGTGCCAAGCATGTTTATAATAGTCATTTGACAGGGCAATTAGTTATTTTGCACATTGAAAGTACCAATATGTATGCCTTTGGATATATTGGTGATGAAACACTTTATCTCAACGGGCAAATATTATATCCCAACCGTGTTTATATTTTGGTTAAAGGCTCTACTATTCGTGGACCCAAACTGCCTCCGGTATATTACAGCGATGTGGTTGCTATATTTCTCAGTACCAAACAGGCAAACAAAATTACGTTTACTGCCAAAAACGTATCGTTTAGATTTTCCAACTCCGACAATGGATTACACCATTTTAACCTGAGCGAAGAAACCGGTCAACTGATAGGTGTGATGGGAGGTAGCGGTGCAGGAAAATCTACCTTGCTCAACATTCTAAACGGAAACATGAAACCCGACGAAGGCGAAGTGCTCATTAATGGATTTAATGTTCATACCGAAAAAGATAAAATTAAAGGTGTTATTGGTTTTGTTCCACAAGATGATTTGCTGATTGAAGAACTCACGGTTTATCAAAATCTTTATTACAATGCTAAACTTTGTTTTGCCAATTTTAACGAAGAACAAATTGATGATGTAGTAACAAAGGTGTTGCAAGATTTGGATTTATACGAAATACGCTATTTAAAAGTAGGCGGACCGTTAAATAAATTTATCAGTGGCGGTCAGCGTAAACGATTGAATATTGCCCTTGAACTGATGCGTGAACCCGATGTCCTGTTTGTTGATGAGCCTACATCAGGGCTTTCGTCTATGGACTCCGAAATGGTGATGGACCTACTAAAGGAAATTACACTGAAAGGGAAATTAGCCATTGTCAATATTCATCAACCGTCGTCCGATATTTTTAAGTTGTTTGATAAAATGCTGGTTATTGATAAGGGAGGATATCCTATTTATTATGGCAATCCTGTCGAATCGCTTATCTATTTTAAAAAGGCAATTAATCATGTCAATGCCGACGAAAGCGAATGTCGGGCGTGTGGCAACGTCAATCCAGAACAGGTTTTGCAAATTGTAGAAACAAAAGTGGTAGATGAATATGGCAAACTGACACGAAGAAGAAAAATATCCCCGTTGGAATGGTTCAATCTGTTTAAAACAAATATTGATAATAAATTTTCAGAAAAGCCTTACGAAAAAGATATTCCACCCAATAACTTTAACATCCCTTCGCGATGGAAACAGTTCAAAATATTTATTACGCGTGATGTGCTTTCCAAACTTACCAACAAGCAATATGTTTTATTAAACTTTCTTGAAGCCCCTGTGCTCGCATTCATTTTGGGATATTTTACCAAATATATTGCCGAAGACTATTATGTTTTTAGTGAAAACGAAAACCTGTTTGCCTATATTCTGATGGCGGTAGTAGTCGCATTATTCCTTGGATTGACGGTCAGTGCCGAAGAAATTATTCGTGACCGTAAAATATTGCAACGGGAAAAATTTTTGAACTTGAGCCGCTTCAGTTATATCAATGCCAAAGTGGTTATTATGTTTATACTTTCTTTTATACAAATGGTGTCGTTTGTACTGATTGGAAATACCATTCTGGGCATAAGGGGACTTACAGTGGAATATTGCTGGATATTGTTTACAACGGCTTGCTTTGCCAATATGCTTGCCTTAAACATATCGTCGGCACTCAATTCTGTAGTTACCATTTATATTCTTATACCATTTATATTAGTACCGCAATTACTCCTAAATGGTACCATTGTTAAATTTGATAAAATTCACAAATCCATGGCGAGCGTTCGTTATGTACCGGTAGTAGGCGATTTAATGACATCACGCTGGGCATTTGAAGCAATTACTGTTACACAATTCAAGAAAAATGCGTGGGAACGTAATTTCTACGATATTGACAAGAAAAAAAGTTTTTCAGAATTTCGTTCTACCTATCTTATTCCCGAATTATCCAATCGTCTGGATGAGTGCGAACGCTATCTGGCTTCTCCATCTGATAATGCTCGTTATCAAAAAAATTTATTGATTATAAAAAACGAAGTTGCCAAACTGGAACAACTCTTTGCCAAAAAAACATTTCATGGTATAGATAAAATTAATCCTAAAGATTTTAATGCGCAAATGGTTTCTACCTTGCGTGATTATCTGGAAGACAAACGCAAATTTTTTGTAAGGCAATACAACAAGGCTATGGACGAACACGATAAGAAGTTGGAAGCATTGAATAAACAATATACCAGTCAAGGGGTAATTGATTTGCAGAAAAAGTATGATAATACAGCATTAAATGATTTGGTAATGAATAAAAACAGTTTTCAGACGTTGGTGGAAAACAAAGGCGAATTGATTCAGTTAACCAAACCGATTTTTAAAGACCCCGAATCTAATTACGGCAGAGCCCATTTTTATGCTCCTTATAAACGCATGTTCGGATTACAAATAGATACCTTTTGGTTTAATACTCTATTTATATGGTTAACCACCATCTTTTTATATATTGCCTTGCAATACGATTGGTTAAAGAAATTATTGACAAGTAATGTATGGTCGTATTTAAAGCGTAAAAAGAAAGATGAAGATTAGCGGATTTACCATGGTGAGAAATGCTACTAAATTGTATTTCCCCATTAAAGAAGCCATTGAAAGTATTTTACCTATTACGGATGAGTTTATTGTAGCCCTGGATAAAGGCGATGAGGATGATACTACCGAACAGGAAATTCTGTCTATACAATCTCCCAAAATAAAAATTATTTATCGCACCTGGGATGCTGAACTGTTTAAGAATAGTCGTATCTATGCTCACGAAACTAATGTTGCTCTAAGCGAATGCACTGGCGACTGGTGCTTTTATATTCAGGCAGACGAGGTTGTTCACGAAAACGACCTGCAGTATATTCATCAAGCGTGTGAACAATATATAGACCAAAAAGAAGTGGATGGATTTTTATTCAAGTACTATCATTTTTGGGGCGATTATCAACATTATTTACCTTTTCATGGCTGGTATCGCAACGAAATTCGCATCATACGCAACCGTCGCAATATATATTCAATCAAGGATGCACAATCGTTTCGTAAAGAGAATGAACAAAAACTTCATGTCATTGCATTGGATGCACACGTTTATCATTATGGCTGGGTGCGTCCACCTTTACTGATGTATAGAAAAAAAGATACCAACGATGCCATTCATGCGGGTAAAAGTCACATAACCATTTCTGATAAATTATTTACTTATGGCAATATGGCTGCCATTCCTTTGTTTAAAGGAACACATCCGAATGTTATGGAAAAACGCATACAGCAACTCAATTGGCAAGAATGTCTTTCCATGAAACCGGTTCAATTGAATCGCAAAAAGTTCAAGCATGAAAAATGGAAGTATCGTGTGCTAAGTTTTTTTGAGAACCATTTTCTTAATGGCAAACAATGGTTTGGTTATAAAAACTGGATTGTTATTGGAAAATTCCCACGCAATTATTTTTGATGCTACCATACAACAACCTGGGGATTATTTTTTAACCTCTTTTTTTTGGATTGTTGATAATATATTTTCGTAAGCGATTTATATCATTTTTTTGTTAGCGGTTTGGTATAAATATACTAAAGGGAACTTTTAAAATTTGTATTTTTTAAAACCGCAAAGAGCGCAAAGAAATAGATATCAACACTTTGCGACCTTTGCGCCATCTTAGCGAACATTGCGGTTATATTATTATTTGAATTTTTATACCGATATGCATTCAAAAAATGTTTAATCGGTAAAGTATTTCAATTGGGTTTATACCTATATAGTCGGTATTAGTTGATAGAGAAACACGTTGCAACTCTAATCAGAGTTTGACGAGATGAATAATACAGGAAAAAATATTTTTCTCAACGATTTATAAAAAAATATTTGTTTAAAAAATATTTTATATCTTTGCTGCGAAATTATGCGGGAATAGCTCAGTTGGTAGAGCACAACCTTGCCAAGGTTGGGGTCGCGGGTCCGAGTCCCGTTTCCCGCTCGTGTTAATCCTTTTAGTAAGGATTATTTTTTTAGTTCTTAGAAAAGATGCCTCGGTGGTGGAATTGGTAGACACGCAGGACTTAAAATCCTGTGGCCCGCAAAAGGCCGTACCGGTTCGATTCCGGTTCGAGGCACGTAAAAGCCACTTCGGTGGCTTTTTTAAACTGGATTATATCATGTTTGGTAATAAATAGTTATTCAATTAATCCCAAATCGCTAATATAAGAATGAAATGAATTTTGTCCCGTCAAACTCTTGTAAGAGTTTGACGGGATGCCGACAGACTAACCGTTTTAAAACAAAAGCGAAGCATATTGTTTTAATAAATAAGTTTGCGGGCAACAAATGTATGATTTGACATCACGTTGCCAATAAATCAAAGCCAACGACATCCTGAATTTGCACATCATAGAAATGTCCAATCTTATACGTATTAGTAATTGGAATCAATACTTCACCATCAATTTCGGGCGAATCATACTGTGTCCTGCCAACCAAAAAATTACCTTCCACTCGGTCAATAATAACTTTCTGAAAAGTACCTATACGTTTTTTATTATTTTCTTCATGGATGGTTTGTTGCAATGCCATTATTTTTTCCATTCTTGTTTTTTTTATTTTCTTTGAAATATTATCTTGATAATGGCTTGCTGCATAAGTATTTTCTTCATGTGAATATTTAAAAACACCCAATCTTTCAAAACGAAAATCCTTAAGAAAATGCCATAATTCCGAAAAATCGTCAGCTGTTTCATAGGGATGCCCTACTAAAATAGTTGTTCTAAGATGCAAATCTGGAATACGATAACGCAATTTATCCAACAAATGAATAATTGTTTTTTGTGAAGTTCCCCGTTTCATAAGTGAAAGAACATGGTCGCTTATGTGCTGAATGGGAATATCTATATAATGACAAATTTTTGGATTGTAGGCTATTTCATCTATCAGTTTGTTGGTAAAAAATTGTGGATAGGTATAGTGCAGTCGTATCCATTCAATACCGTCCACTTGCGAAAGTTTTTTCAGCAACAGGGCAAGTTGACTTTTACGAGTTTTATCGTAACCATAATACGTGAGGTCTTGGGCTATCAAAATAAGTTCCTTAACACCGTTATTAGCCAATTGAACGGTTTCTATGTGCAGGTTATCCATCGTCTCGGAATGATATTTCCCTCGAATAGAAGGTATGGCACAAAAGGAGCAATGACGATTGCAGCCTTCGGCAATTTTTAAATAAGCATAATGTGATGGTGTGGACAAAATGCGTGCATGCTCATTAAAATCAAGTTTTTTGTTTTGGTTTATTTTGTGAATAATAGTATTATAGTTGTTAACGGTGAAATAGGAATCTACTTCGGGAATGGCTGTTTTTAATTCATTCAGATAGCGTGTAGAAAGACATCCTGTTACAAATATTTTTTTTATCTGATGTTTCTTTTTCAGTTCAATGGCTTGTAAAATGGTATCAATCGATTCTTGTTTGGCATCAAGTATAAATCCACACGTATTGATAATGAGAATATCGGCAGGAGAAGGAATATCCACAAACGATACTTTATGAAATAATTGATGAAGATTGAAAGCAATTTTTTCTGAATCAACGGTATTTTTGGCACAGCCCAGCGAAATAATTTTTATATCCAACGGCATGATGAATTAACTGAATAGCGATTCTACAAACGCATATTTGTTGAATAATTCAAGATTTTCGATTTTCTCACCTATACCAATATATTTTATAGGAATATTAAATTCATGCGAAATACCAATAACTACGCCTCCTTTGGCTGTTCCATCCAGTTTGGTTATACATATAGCATTTACGTCGGTTGATTTGGTAAACTGTCGTGCTTGTTCAAACGCATTTTGACCAGTTGTAGCATCCAAAATAAGAAGTACTTCATGAGGAGCATCGGGAATAACCTTTTGCATGACGCGTTTTATTTTAGAAAGTTCCGACATTAAATTCACTTTATTGTGCAAACGACCGGCCGTATCGATAATAACTACATCGGCATTGTTTTTTACGGCCGATGATAAGGTATCAAAAGCAACCGACGCAGGGTCGGCACCCATTTGTTGCTTTATAATAGAAACACCTACACGTTCTGCCCATATACTTAATTGTTCTACAGCGGCAGCTCTAAATGTGTCGGCTGCACCAAGAAAAACTTTTTTCCCTGCCATTTTAAATTGATAGGCTAATTTGGCTATGGTGGTTGTTTTTCCTACACCATTAACACCTACTACCATAATAACATACGGTTTATGGCTCTCTACAAAAGTAAAATCATTTTTATCGCCGGCATCTTTCATCAGGTTGGCAATTTCTTCCTTAATCGAATCGTTCAATTCCTGACTGTTTAAAAATTTTTGTTTGGAAGCACGTTCCTGAATATGTTTTATTATAGTAAGAGTAGTTTCAACACCCACATCGGCACTTATCATAATTTCTTCCAACTGATCCAGCGTATTTTCGTCAACTGTCGTTTTTCCTACAATTAAACGGGTAATGCGTTTAAAAAAACTTTCTCTTGTTTTTTCAAGTCCCTTGTCAAGGTTTTCTTTTTTTTCTTTTGAGAATAAGCCCCAAAGTGCCATGATTATTGTTTATTATTTAATACAAAGGCTCTCTTCCTTGTAGAAGAAAGCCTTTTAATTATATTATCGGCTAAAAATATTACTTTTTGGAAAAATATTCTTTCACAAAATCGGCACCAATCATTTCTTCCTTAAATTCATAAGCACCCGATTTTTCCGATTTTTTCATACGGATTACTTTTACAAAGTTTTTGTTTTGTCCACCCGTTTTAAATGTTGCAACAGCTTTCTTTGCCATAGTCTATAATTATTTAATTTCTTTATGAACAGTTACTTTTTTTAGATACGGATTGTATTTTCGTAATTCCAACCGTTCCGGTGTATTTTTCTTGTTTTTGGTAGTGATATAACGCGACATGCCCGGTATGCCACTCTCTTTTTGTTCGGTACATTCAAGAATTATTTGAACACGGTTACCTTTTTTTGCTTTTGCCATAGTGCTACCTCCTTAATAATTTTTAATAAAACCTTTGGCTTTGGCATCGTCGAGGGCTTGTTTTAAGCCTTTTTTGGAAATGATACGAAGCCCCTGTGCCGATACTTTTAAATTTATCCAGCGGTTTTCTTCAATCAAAAAAAACTTTTTTTCCTGTAAATTTGGATTGAATTTACGTTTGGTGCGATTGTTGGCATGAGATACATTATTCCCCGTCATCGCCTTTTTCCCTGTGATTTGGCATATTCTTGACATAACGTTAATGTTTTTTAAGTTACATTTTTTTCAGACCGCAAAGATACTGTTTTTTATTTCAATAAACAAATTTATGTTAATTTTTTTTTAAAAAAAATTACTGAGCATTTTTTTTATTCTAATTTTTATTATACATTTGCACT
>CAYSIN010000077.1:0-13447 GCA_964431135.1 uncultured Bacteroidales bacterium | reverse complement strand
TTCTTTATATAAAAATGTTCACTAATTTTGTCCTAATAATAGGGGTTTGGTACAAGATTGCTTCGCTACGCTCGCAATGACGAGAGGGGGTGAATAGTTACATTTTATTCTTTTGTGTGCGGTTTGGTATAAGTTATAAAACTATATATTAAGTGTTATATCGTCCGAAATTATTACTTTCCGCTTTATGTTTTTTATTGCGTGTTACTTGTGCTGGCTGTTTCTTTATCTTACCCAGTATAAGTAATAAATGGTATTGAGTAATAATTATCTTTTTTCCAAAATCTTAATAAAAAATCAATATCATCCAAGTATTTTTTACCAACTTCTTTTTTAAAAAAAGACAACTTAGTCTTACAATTATCAATGCAGTACATAGCCAATTCTGGAGATAAATTTTCATTCATCAATAAACGTATTACATGTTCCTCACTATCTTCTTCTTTAAAATATGGATTTGATGACATTGGAAATGCTGAATTTATAGCCAATGCAATTTCACATCCGCTATTAGGATTAAAGAAAACTAATCCTGTTTCTGATATTTTAGAAAAATCTTTATGCTTATCATTTGTATTTGTGCCAAAAAATCCTTCATTTCTCGCTCTTTGTTCTGCCTCTCTAATTTCTGTTTCAGATAAATTTAAAGTACTATTAAAGAAATCAATGTATCCTTTATTAAATTCTTCAATTTTGTCTGATGGTAAAAATGCTATCTGAGAGCCTTTGTTATAATCTTTAAATGCTGATAACTGTTTTTTTAGAAACTCTTTAGTATCTTGTTTTTGATAGTCTAAAAAATTGACTACCATTCTGCTTTTCAATGAATTCTTTTCGTTAAGTATTATATCAGGATTAAATGGATTTTGGAAAAACACACCAGAAAACCACCATTCATTTTGCCATTGCACAATACCTATATATAAAATAGTGTCCAACTCTTTCAACGTATATGAATGGTTAAAAGATTTCTTTGTTATATTGAATTTTTTACTTGATGCAATATGCTCAATGAAGATATTGTTATCGTCTTGTCCTTTATACAAGAATAATCCTTGTATTTTTTCCGATATAGTTAGAAAGTCTTTATTCAGAGGATGATTTTTACCTAAAATTTCAGAAACCCACTCTTTCCCTTTTAAGCCAAGTAATCTCGTATAAGTATTATGCAGTATTCTATCTCTACTTTCGTGCAAGGACATTGGTATATCCTTCTCATCTTGGCTATTTTCAATTATCTTCATTTCTTGTTCTTGTAAATCAAGTAAAGTATCAGGAAAAAACAGATAAGTTTTAAACAACACTGTATCAATCAAATCCCGAGCAATATAAAATTCATTTTCTTTTTCGTCTATTTGATAAAACGTCTTTAAATATTCATTTACTGGAGCAAAATCCCATGCTTTATCCAATACATCCATTATTTTTTTTGCTGTTTCTACAATAAAATCATTAAAAGGAGAAAAAAATTTTTCTTCTTGCATTGTATTCAAAAAATACCAGATTAAAAAACTAATGTCTTGATGATTAATTTCTTCTTCATAATACTCGTCTAAATTATAAAAGGGGAGATACTTTCTATATAATCTTTGATGAATTCTTACGAAAGAGTTCCAAATGTTTGTTTTTGAAATCAAGTCTTCGAAATATGATGTTAGAAAGCAAGATAACAAGTTAATATCATCTGGATATAAATATTTCTGAAAAATAACCGATTGTTGATTGGTTGTAATAACCTTCTTAACATCATTGCAAACCTTTAAGTAATAACTATCTGTTTTAGTTTGTTTTTTATATGGTTTTAATGCTAACCAGTCTTTTATATAAATTTTTTTATCCATTTAATTTTTTAGTAGATTAATACTTTGAACAAAAGTTAATGCAAATATTCATAATAATTTTCAATCTACACAAACGCATAATAAAGTTTTTTTATAGAAATAATTTTCATGTACATTTGTACTCATGAAAAGGGTTATATATTTAATGATATTGTTAAGTTTACCGTTGCAATTTTTTTCACAGAAGATTGTAAAGAACGATGATTTGGAAGAACGGAATGGGTTGTTTTATGAAATTGACAATAACACTCCTTTCACTGGTAAATGTGTTACAACCTATCCGTCGGGCAAATTGGGCATGGGAGGCTTCATAAAAGATGGATTGCGTGATGGAGAATGGATTTGGTTTTATGAAAATGGCAATAAGAAACGCTATTGCATGTATAAAAATGGAGTAAAAGACGGTGCTTCTATTTTTTATTATAAAAACGGACAAAAAAAATCGGAAATCATTTTTGATAACGACAAAAATATACGACAAACATCATGGGACGAGAATGGGAATAAAATTAATAATCCTTCGTTTTCTACCTTTCAATAAAACGAATCAGCGATTTTTTATTTCTTTAGTCAAACCATTCCAAAATTTTTTCTAATGCCTTGTCTTCCAGTACGTGCATGTGCATGCGTTGGTGGTCGGTAAGGTCGTTGTATCCGATAAGGTGCAATATGCCATGAATAATAACACGTAGCAATTCTTCTTGATAAGTTGTATGGAATCGTTCTGCATTAAGCCAAACCTGTTCTACGCTGATAAAAATATCTCCTGATAAATCATTTGCATCGTCATAGGGAAAGGTAATGACATCGGTATAATAGGAGTGATGAAGATATTTCTTGTTCAACGGAAGCAGGTATGCATTGGTGCAGAAAATAATATTAATATTTCCGCATTCTTTTTTTTCGGAATGAATAACATCCGTAATCCATGTTGCTATAATTTTCTTTTTACCACGAATTATTTTTGAAACACGTGCTTGTATGTTTTTTGGGAAAGTGTCGGCAAAGTGAAATAGGATAGCCATTCGTATTAATTAGGATGAATGTTAATTTTGATACATATTTTGCTGCCCTTGTCTTTAAAGGTAAGTTCATCCACAAGATGCTTGATTAAGAATATGCCACGCCCATGTGGTTTTTCAAGATTTTCGGAAGATGTAGGGTCGGGGATGTTTTTAAAATCAAAGCCATGACCTTCATCTTTTACGGTGAACCAGAAAGTGCCATCGTCAAGTCCATAATCAATGAACACCGATTTGGTTTCGTCCAGTTTATTCCCATGAATAATGGCATTGTTTACTGCTTCTACCATCGATACCAGCATGTTGCCATAAACTTCACTGTTTATTTGATGTTGCTGTGTAAGTTCATCAACCAGTTTTTCAACGATGTTGATGTTTTCTATTTTGGACGGAAATTGAATACTGTTTTTCATACCGATTATTTATTTAGGTTTATCATATACTTTCTGAATAATTCCTGATAGAATTTTTGTAACGGTAAATTGGTTTGATATAAAAATTCATCATACATACTTTTTTCTCCTTTATACTGAAAAATTTCTTTAGGGTTACTTATTTTTTCATTTATTGCTTGTTCCGCTTGTCGCTTGTTTTCTGTATCACGCTGATTATCTGCGTTTTCTGCTTCTAATAACCGAGTTAAAATTTGTTCCTGACGTTGCATGGTTTGTTGGTTTATATTTTTATTGGCGATATCTTTTTGAACATCGTTCATTAAATTTTTAATTTCCTGTAATTTTTTTGCTGATTCTGGACTTATGCCGCTTTGTTGCATCATATCGTTCAACATTTGGTTCATCTTATCCTGCATAGAAATCATTTTTCCCAATTGCTCGGATGTTTGTTTACCGTTAGGTTGATTTTTACCATTTTTCATTTCGTTGATAAGCGATTGCAATTGTTGTTTAATACTGTTTTGCATACTTTGCATTTGTTTGTAACTGGGTTTTGATTTTCCATTTCCTTTACCGCCGCCGGGTTTTTTGCATTGTCCGCCACCACACATTTGTTGAGAATTTTTTTGCATCTGTTTCATCATTTCACCCAACAGAAGTGCCAGTTCGTTACTTTCGGTCATTACCAGTTGCTGCTTTATGGCTGCCTGTGCTGTATTTCTATCTTCAAGGCTTTGGATTGCCTGATTGGAATAGGTTTTAATATTTTTGAGATGTTTTTTTATTTCGTTGCCAAGAATGGGTGTTCTATTTGCCAATGCCGAAAGAGAATCGTCAATGACTTTGGTATTCCCTCTGATGCGGTTTTGCATTTCCATAATTTGAGTGTATTGTGGGTCAAATATTTTTGTTCGCTTTGTTTTGTTCATAAGGTCTTCCTGAGTAAACGAAAGATTTTTTACATTTTCTATAGTTTGTTTAAGGGTTTCTTCGTTTTCGGCTTCCTGTTCCATGGCACTTTGATTGAGCATGTCTTTGATTTGTTGCGACAATTGACTTATTTGCTGGGCATTGTTTTTTTGGCTTTTCGAAGCTCCTTTGCGGTTATTTTGTTGCAATTCATTTTTCCCTTGTTGAAATTCCTGCTGTATAGATTCCTGTTCCTTATTAAAAGGTTGCATCAGATAGGGCTCGTCTAACTGGTTATTCTGTTTCATCAATTCCTGATATTGCTGTTGCAAATCCTGAAATTGTTTTTGCTGTTGCTGTTGCATCGAGACAAGTGAATCGAGAGGAATTTTTTTATCAGGATTATTTTTTTGCAATGAAGCAAGTGAATCAATCGCATTTTTATTTTCTTGTTTCTTTTCCGATTCGGATGTTTTTTGAGAGTTTGATTCTTTTTTAAATATATCGGTCAATTTTTTGGGTTCGGTTTGTTCGGCAAGTGTATTTTGCTGTTCCGATAGTTTATCAAGGTTCTTAGTGATGTCATTTATTTTTTCTTCTACATCCAGTTTTTTAAGAAGATTAAGCGTGCGGTCCAGTTCTTTGTTTATATCTTCGGTTTTTAATTGAAGTTCTTGCATGTTTTCGGTCAATTTGTTTTTGTCCATATTTTTAATGAGGTTTTGAAGTTGTTCCAGCATTTTTTTAAGTTCATCATCCATGATGTTGTCAAGAATATTCTGGATTTGCTGTTGTTTTTCCAGTATTTGCTGTTCCTGTTCAGAAAAAGTATTGAGCATGCTGTTTTTTTGTCTGTTTTCTTTGGATATTTGTTGAAGCATTTGTTCCAATGAAAGTTCCTTATTAAGTATTTGTTGAAATTTTTGTGTTTGTTCCCATGATACATTTTTCGAATTCAATACATTTTGCTGTAATTTTTTAAGTTCCTTTTGCAAATCATCTGTCATTTTTTCCGATTGTTGCATTTTATGGTAAATAGATTTTTCTGCTTCAGTTTTAAGGTGAGCCAATTCTTTTTCACTGGGTATTTTAATGGTTTGAGGATTGGTTCGGGTGGCTTTGCTTCCATGAATGCCATCATTGTCCCATATTTCAAAAAAATATTCAATATTTCCAGTTTTATTTTTTAAGGATGAAAAATCATAAGCAAAGTAAAATTCCTGATTCAGCACCGAAGGTTGAATGGGAATGCTTATTTGCGAAGCAGAATCGCTGGATGATTTAATATGAAAGTTCAATTTTTTAAATCCATAATCATCAGAAATAGTTCCTTTAAAATAATACATACTCCACATAGAACTGTCGGTTTTAAAGTCGGCTTGAATGCTTGGATATATATCGGGAATAACGTTTATCGAATAAGTAATGGGCTTTTTAGAAAGCATTTGCTTGTTTATGGCTAAAACGGAATAAGTAGATGAATTTAGAAATCTGCGTATAACCGAAAACTCCCGTTCTTTTTTCAATACGCTGACAGGTATAGAATCGTTGAGTGTGAATTGTAGCGAATCGGCATTAGAGGTATAAAATACCCATTTAATATTGCTTCCAGCAGGAACGGTAAGGTCTCCGGTATTTTCAGTAATCGTGCTTTTAATGCCCGTGTATGCAGGTGGATTGATTTCGGTTTTAAATGAAAGCACCACAGGTGGAAAAATAACGTTGATGCTATATTTGTCAGAAGTTATTTGGTCGGCTTGAAAATAAAAGTCTGTTGTGTGATTTACATCTTTCAGGGTATAGAAAAAGGTAGATTTATCAATACTATTGAGTAACAAATGATTACTGCCGAATACGATATATATTTTTTGTGGAATATACGAGCCTTTCACGGAAACTTTGATATCTATATTGCTTCCCTGTTCTACATTAAGAGAACGATTGAGCAATTCAAAATGAAAAGGTGCTGGAGCAGCAAAAGGAGTGCTGTAATGAATAATATGCTGTGAGCCTTCTTTTATAATAAGTGGTTTGTAAATGTAAATGCCAAAATATATAAGCAACGCCAGTGCAAGTCCTTTAAGGTATTTATTATTTATGCGTATATCTATGGCTTGATGAAAGGGTAAAACTTTTATGGATTGTATTTTCTGGTCAATACTTGCTGTAAGCAGTGCAGTTGAAAATCGTGAAGGCTCTGCCAATTGTGCCAGTTCGAGTGTGTTTTTAAATTTGTCCTGAATTTCTGGGAAGTGAGCAGATATTATTTCGGCGGCTTGCATATAGTTCAATCCTTTACGTATATTGAAAAGCGAAAGTACAGGCAATGCAATATTTCGAATCAGAATAAAACTATAAATAAGCAGCAGGGAGTAAAATAACCACGTTCGAACGGTGGTAGAGAAATGTGCAACATATTCAAGTAAAAAAATAACGAGTGACGAAAAAAGAAATACCAACAAAAAAAGCAAGATGCCACGCTTTATTTTATTGTGGTAATACTTGTGAATAAAGCCGTTCAGTTTATCTATCAGTATAGTGTATTCCTGACTTATCATTTCATACAAAATTATAAACTATTAATTGGATTTACTAATCCAAAGTTCGGGGTTAAGTTTGATATTTCCATTCCAAATTTGAAGTTCAACAAATGTTCTGTCGTCATCGGGGTCGGTACTTGCTATGCCAATATATTGTTTGGTTTTAACTTTTTGACCGGGTGTAACCGATACTGATTTCATATTGGCATACACGGTAAAAAAGTTGCCGTGTTTAATAATGACGATTTTATTTTTTCCGGGAATAGCGAGCACTTTAGATACCTCGCCATCAAAAACGGAACGTACGGTAGCATTAGGAAGCGTGCTGATGTATATGCCGTCATTGCGTACTTTAATTCCTTTTAAAACGGGGTGGTCATGTTCTCCATAAGCAGATAAGATAATGCCTCTTTCGGTAGGCCATGGGAGACGACCTTTGTTGGCTTCAAATTTATCGTTCACCAGTTTTTCTTCGGGGGTGAGCAGTATTTCTTCGATTTTTACAGCAGCGGCTTTATTTTCTTTAGCAACGTTGCCCGTTATATTTTTTTTAGAAATATTTTCGGCAGATTTTTTATTGGCTTCTTCGCGTGCTTTGCGTATTTCATCGGCAATTAAGGCACGAATAGTTTCCTGTAATTTCTTATCGGCTTTTTTCTGTTCGTCGAGTTTTTTTAGAAGTTCCTTTTCTTTCTTTTTTAAACCTGACAATACATGGGATTGTTCTTCCTTGTCTTGAGATAGATTTTCTTTTTCTTGCTCATTTTCGGTAAGCAATTGTTCTTTTTGTTGCTTTTTTTCTTTCAATTGAACCAGTATTTCTTTTAGTTCGGTGCGTGTAGTTACAATAAGTTGCATTTGTTTTTGACGATATTGGCTGTAATATTGAAGGTAACGCAAGCGGCGGTATGCATTATTAAAGTTATCTGCCGACAAAACAAAAATAAGTTTATCGTACGAAGAACGAGTTTTATAGGCAAAAACAAGCATTTGTGAATAGGATGCTCGCAATCGCTTTAAATCATTTTCAAGAATATCTATTTTGGCAAGGTAATTTGAAATTTTCCCATCCAGAAAGGTTATTTCAGAAGAAATATTATTAATAAGTTCTTCGCGTGCCTGAATTTTTTTATTGAGAATGAGTAATTGATTCATCGAAATCTTTTTTTCCATGCGTGTTTTTTTAATAAGGGAATTGGTGTACTCAATATCTTTCAATGTTTTTTTTCGTTTTTCTTCCAATACTTTTCTATCCTGTGAAAAAACCTGAAAAGTAATTAATATCAAAAATCCTAGCAGGATATATATTTTCTTCATGTTCATGGCAATTTTTTAAACGATGATGGAATATTAAATGTAAAGGAAACTTTAGGATTGACCGATATTTTTGTATAGTTCAAGTTCAAATGGAAGGACATCAGTGAATCGGAAACAGCAATAACAGTATTTTTGGGAAATAAGGTATGATTTACTGGTTCAAAATGACTGTATTCGAGCAATAATTTTCTTTTTTCAGAAATTTCTTCTACTTCTACCGATTGAATTTTGTATGTGGTTGGAATAATTTTTATAGTTTCTACAATGACACCGGGAATATTTTTACGCTGATATTTTTTGATTTTATGTTTTCGATGTGTTTTTAAAATATTATAGGTCGAATCTTTAGCGGTAAAAAAAGTTTTGCGGATAAAATCACGTTCCATCGTGTTGGAGTTCATCAAAAGATTATACTCTTCATCATTTTCTGAATACAGAAAAATCTGATGAGTTAAAATGGATTGAATATTAAAATAAGAAATATCAATTTGATAATTATCTTCCAAAAACGAATACGGTTTAATAAAATATTCATTAGTTAATTTGTTCATAAAATAAATGCTGTCGGGTGTTAGCAAAATACGTGATGCTTCAATGCCCAATGGTGCCGACAGGCTTATCCAAATCATACTGTCTTTAATAATTCTGAAAACACCTTCGAGGCTATGATTTTCGTCGTACATATTCAATTCAACTTTGAATTTTACCGATAGCGTATCGTATAATAAATAGTTGCTGGAAATGGAATCGTATAATTTACCGGCACCTGTCAATCGAACTTTGTTTTGTAACGAGGTGTCTGTTTTTTGAACAGCATTTTTGGTAGTTCGGCAGGCTATCATTATCATAAAAACAAATGAAAAAGAAAGTATGTAAAAGGAATTCCTCATGGTTCAATCAGTTTTTTTTGTTGAATTTTTTGTTCCAGAAAAGGACTTCCCTTGCCGGCTTTAAATGCTTCTTCCCAAATATCCATGGCTTTTTCTTTTTCTCCTATTTTGTATAGAATATCGCCATAATGTTCTATAATAGTGGCATCGTGTTTTTGAAGAATGTATGCCTTTTTGCTGTAAAAAAGGGCAGAATCAAGTTTGTTCTCCTTATACAAAACCCACGCATACGTATCCAGAAAACTGGGGTTGTTAGGTTCAAGTTCAATACATATAAGGCTCATGCGTTCGGCTTTGTCAAGGCTGTCGGAACGCAGCGAAAGGTAATAACTGTAGTTGTTTAAAATATATTTGTTGGATTTATCATTGTTCAATGCTTTTTCCATGGCACTGTCCGATTCCCTGTTTTTACCCAATTCATGCAATACATCGCCGTGCAGTGTATATATTTCTGTTTGCAAATCTTTGTTGGTAATGGGAATAGATTGAACAGCCGTAAGTGCTTCATTGGCAATATCGTATTTTTTCTGCTGATAGGCACCTATGGCTTTAAAATAATACAGTTCTACTTGTTCGGGAAAAAGTTCTAATGCACGTGAACTGTGAACGATTAATGAATCCCATTCTTGTTTATCGTTTTCTATCATCAGTAATTGTTCCCAAACTATATATTTGCTCGGGTCAATATTAATAATTTTAAGCAAGGTGGTTCTTGCAGAATCGATGTCATTTTTTCTTAGAAGGATATCGGTATAAAGGGTCAGTACTTTCGGGTCGTTGGGATAGGTATTCAGCAATATGTTCAATAATTTGTCCGTTTCGGTTGCCAGTTCAGAATTCTGATTATTGTAACCAGACATGGTGATGAGCATTTTTATTTTAGTGTCTGTTTCTATATCACTACTCTTAAAGGCTATTTCGAGATGCTCAAAGGACCGCTTCCAATCCTTTTTTAAGCGATAATAATCTGCCATTGATAAATGAACCAGTCCATTTAAACTGTCTAAAGAAAGCATTTTTTTAAAAAGTGAATCGGCATCGTTCAAGCGGTTTTGCATAATATATGATTCGGCAAGCATTCCATAGTAACGTATTTCCGAAGGATTTGAGTTGATAAGTTTTTGGATTTCCTGATTGGCTTTGGTATATTGTCGTTTTTGAATATAAATTTTTTCCTTTTCGAGACATACATTTTCGTCGATGCCCATGTTGTTTTCAATAATATCAAATATTTTAAGCGATTTGTTTGGCTTGTTGACGTATAGATACAGATATGCCAATTCATACCAGAAATCAATTCTACCAGGATTGGTTTTGGTTATATCTTGATAAATGTGAATGGCTTTGGAAAATTGTTTGGTTTGTTTGTAGAGTACACCCAGCAGTGCCTTGTACCAAGTATTGTCGGGTTGCAATGCTACGGCTTTTTGAGCATAATCAATGGCTTTGTCAAGTTTATTTTGTTGAACATAGTACGATGAAAGTTCGTAATATACGGTAGCACTTTGAGGATTCAATTCAAGGCATTTATCGTAAAGTGTTTTAACCGCATCAAAGTTACCCAGAATTTTTTGACGGTTGGCTTCTATCAGATTGTGCGTAAATTCAGGATTGTATGATTCATTATCCTTTTTTTGTTGAGAAAAAAGAGGAAACGTTATGCCTATTTCAATAATGCCAATGAAAAAGTATTTTAATAATAATCGCATTTTTAAAGGGTTAATGAATTATAATCGCCAACGTTCAAATCTTTAAAATTTCCAGTGATATCGGAATAATTACCTACTATAGAACTGTGAAGCATTAGATTGTCTAAGTGAGAAAAACGTTGTACAATGCTTTCGCGGATGATGCAATTTTTTATAACGGTATCATTTCCGATGGAAACATAAGGTCCAATTACTGTATTTTCTATATGAGCATTTCCCCCAATAAAGCACGGTGGAATAATGACAGAGTTTTTAATAGTAGATGTTTGTTGAATAAGTTTTTCTGGTTCGCTCAGTTCAAGAATGCGGCGATTGGTATAGAGGGTAGCCTCTTTATTTCCGCAATCAAACCATTCTTCAATAGGCGATGCTGTTAAGGTCATGCCTTTGTTTTTCATGTTTTGTAAGGCATCGGTGAGTTGGTATTCGCCGTTTACAATAATCTGATGTTGAATAAGGTATTCAAGTTCCTTTTTCAGTGTTTGTCCATCTTTGAAATAATAAATACCAATAATGGCAAGATTGCTTACGGGTGTTTGCGGTTTTTCAATAAATTCGGTAATCAAATGACGACTATCTGTTTTTACAACGCCAAATTGCGAAGGATTTTCTACTTCCTTTACCCAGATAATGGCATCGGAGCCATTGCCTGTCATTAGGTTTGCTTTGAAAAGCGTATCGGCAAATGCAACGACTATTTCTCCCTGCAACGAAGGTGCCGCACATAAAACGGCATGGGCTGTTCCGAGCGGTTCTGTTTGATAATAAATAGAGCCTTTAACGTGCATACTTTCAGCAATTTGAATAAGTTCTGATTCGACTTCTTTGCCAAAATCACCAATAATGAAGGCAATTTCATCAACAGGCTTGTTGATAACGGTTTTAAGGTCTTCTATCAAGCGCCGAACTATTGATTTTCCAGCAATGGGAATTAAAGGTTTAGGAATAGTAAGCGTATGAGGACGCATGCGTTTACCTATACCTGCCATTGGAATTATTATTTTCATTTTTTTCTTTGTTTACAATGAATAAAACATGTTTTTACTTTTTTTATTGTTTACTCAATGCTTGCCTGTATGTCCAAATCCGCCATCGCCACGAGGTGTTTCCTGCAATATTTCTACGTTTTCCCATGTTATCGTTTCATGTTTAGAAATTATCATTTGGCATACTCTTTCGCCATCGGTTACGGTAAAATTTTCATTAGACAAGTTAATAAGAATAACACCTACTTCACCACGATAATCGGCATCAATGGTACCAGGAGTATTCAGTACCGTAACCCCTTTTTTTAAAGATAATCCGCTGCGAGGACGGATTTGTGCTTCGTAACCTTCGGGCAATTCAATGAATATACCTGTTGGAATGAGTGCCCGTTCCATCGGCTTTAAAACTATAGGCTGTTCTATGTTGGCTCTTAAATCCATACCTGCTGATAGAGTAGTACTGTACGAAGGATTTGGATGTTTGGAATGATTAACGATTTTTACTTTCATAAGGCTCAAAATTAAACGGCTAAATTAGTTATTCTATGGAAAAGTAAAAAATACAAACGTGAAATAGATGGTATAACTTCTCAAAAGTTTTTCGCCTTCGTTTATCGGAGAATTTTTGAAAAGTTGCTCAAAGGTAAAATATTTTTATGATAAAGTAACGTTGGTTGATATTAAAAAAATTACTACGTTTGAAAGTCTTTTTATGAGTACATTTTCAACTATAAAAATCCCTGTTAAGGATGAATTGAAAAGGTTTGATGATTTTTTTTCGTCCTACCTTAAAAGCGATGCGCCGTTATTAAATATTATTACCACTTATACGCTCAAAACCAAAGGCAAACAGTTCCGCCCCGTTCTTGTTTTTTTATCAGCAAAATTGTTTGATAACATTAATGATTCAACGTTTCATGCCGCATCGTTAATAGAATTAATGCACACCGCAACACTAATACACGACGATGTAGTAGATAATTCGTATGAACGTAGAGGTGTGTTTTCTGTCAATGCACTATGGAAAAATAAAGTGTCGGTGTTGGTTGGCGATTATTTGCTTGCCAAAGGATTATTACTGGCGGTAGATAAAAATGAACACGAATTGTTGCGTGTTGTATCGGAAGCCGTCAAGGAAATGAGCGAAGGCGAACTGTTGCAAATAGAAAAAGCACGAAAAATAGATATTAACGAAGAATTATATTACAAAATTATTCAAAAGAAAACAGCATCGCTTATTAGTGCCTGTACTCATGCAGGCAGTCTTTCGGCAAAAGTATCGGCAGATATAGGATTAACCATGAAAACACTGGGCTACAATATTGGCATGGCATTTCAAATTAAAGACGATTTGTTTGATTTTAACATGGACAATAAAACCGGCAAACCAGCGGGCAATGATATTCGTGAACAAAAATATACGCTGCCGCTTATTCATACGTTCAAGGAATGTACTACCAAAGAGAAAAAACATTTGCTCAACTTGTTGTCGCAGTTTGAAAAAAACAAACAAAGTATCGATGAAATCAATCATATTATTGAAGAAAAACATGGTTTTGAATATACAGAAACAGTTATGTATAAATTCATTGATAAAGCAAAGGAAATTTTATCTTCATTGCCACAAAACGATGCTAACCGCTCACTGGTTGCTCTGGTGGACTATACCACTCAACGGAATAAATAATTTATAAACGTTGATAAAAAGGAGAAGTTCAAAAAGTAATTATAGCACATATAGCATTCCATTAATAAACTTATACCAAGTTGCGTTTATATATGAAAAATTCGTTAAAAGTTCAAAAAAGATAGTACTTTGTGATTTTGGGAATGGGGTG
>CAYSIN010000076.1:0-13471 GCA_964431135.1 uncultured Bacteroidales bacterium | reverse complement strand
TCGGTCTTAATCTAGAATAGTATAATACGTGCATTTTTTCAGAGTTAGGGTTCAATGTCAAGAGGTATTATATATATTTCGTAAATAATACCGACTTGCTAACAAGTTCATTAAAACAATTCGCTTCGCTTTTGTTTTAAAACTGTTAGTCTGTCGGCATCCCGTCAAACTAGTTTGACGGGACAAAATTCATTTCATTCTTTTGTTAGCGGTTTGGTATAAATTGTTCTTATGCTATCGTCAATTCATTTTTCTATTGGAATGGCATTTATTTCTTTTTGAATTTCTTCCAGTGCTTTATTAATAACTACATCGTATTTTTTATGAAATTTATCAAAAGCATTTACAATGGCTTGTCCCTGCGGTGTCAAAATGGTTTGTCCACCTTTTATGCCACCACGTTGCTTTTGCAAGACGGGAAACCCCAAGATTTTTTCAATTTTATTTAGATTGTCCCATGTTTTACGATAAGTAATATTATTTTTTTTCATCGCTTCCTTAAGAGAGCCTGTTTCACTTATCGTTTTTAACAGATTACATTTTTCGTCTCCCAAAACACCTATTTTATCTTCGGTTTCAAGCCAGATTTTGTATTTCAGTATTAACATGTTTAATTAAATATTATAATTTAACGCACTATTGTTATTTTACGTGTTATGGCTCCTTTATTTGTAATAATTTTTACCAAATAAGTCCCCTGTGCTATATTCCCAATAAAAATTGTATTTGTTTTTGAATAGGAAGTTATTTTTTGTTCAAGCAAATTGTACAGTTCAACGTGCAAAACCTGTGCTCCGACAATAAACAATTGGTCCGTAGCCGGATTAGGATAAACAATAATATTCTCCGTTGTATTTATAGATTCGGCATGCAGCCCTTCAGCAATTTCTACATTATCTAATTTGATTCCCGACATTCCTGTAGAATTATAATGCCTGAAAGCGATATAAATAGTCTGTCCGTAATAGGCATTCAGTGGCAATAATATTTCTTTCCATGCAGAATCGGAATCGGTTAACGTATCAGAAAAAATACTGGTAAAACTGGAAATGCTACTGTCGGAGGTAGAAATTTCTATGGAAAAAACTTCAGTCGGATAAAGTGGATTTATGGGCGACACGTAACATTGTAACCAAAGATTTGAAGAGTTAATCCACATAGGTGGGCTGATTAAATAATTATTGGGCGTAAGAGTTGTATTTTCTGTATGTGATAAAGATACTGCAACATTAGTGCCATTATAAGCACTGTAACCCTGTGCCACCGTTTGTTGTTGCCATTTAAAACCATCGTTATCTGCATCTACATTAAACCAGCATAGTGGTTGAAAAAGATTACCTTCAAAACTTTCGATAAAAGGATAGGACAACAAGGCAGCACACGGCAAAGTAAAATGTGAGGGCAGCGATGTCCAGTTACTGGTATCGCTGGGTTGGCATATTGCTCTAATGTACCAGTCGTAAGTAACTCCTTGCAATAATCCCGTCAACGTAAAAGGGTCATACGTTGTTGTAATACGAGTGCCATTTCCTAAACTAAAACCGGAAATACCGTATTCTATTTGCCATTCTGTTTCGACACTGCCCGGTGTCCATATTAATTGAATAGACGATGGGGTCTGATTTATCGTGGACATGGTTGTAGGAGGAATACATACGTGTTCCACGCAGGAAGCATAACCCGTATATATCACTGTTTCGCTGGATGGTGCATATCCTTCGTTAAAATAACACAAAATCGAATCAAAAGGATTATAAAAAGTAAAGCCACATTCATCATCATGAGTACTTCCATTAAATATCAGTGAAATGCTGTCATTGGGGCATAACATAATCGTATCGGTATCGTAACTTCCATTTTCCAACGTATAAGTTCCTGTTAAAATACCGTTTGAATATAAACGAATACTGGCACCATTCCAGCCATCACCAAAATTATCGGTAAATTCAAGTACATAACCACATTGAAACTGTGATGGACACGAAGAAGTAGAAAAAGTGATAAATGCGGGTGTACTTTCCACATCTGAACTGCAATTGGTATAAATATATACATCGTACATGGTGGATGGCAACAAATTGCTTAAATTGACAACATTAGTTGATATATGATTGATTATGGTTCCTGTTCCAGGTATAAAGCCCGTAGGACCATATTCCATACTCCATTCTGTAATACCGCTGATAGAACTCCATGATACCGTAGCAGCATGGTCTGAAATTGCCGAAACAACAGG
This sequence comes from uncultured Bacteroidales bacterium, assembly GCA_964431135.1. GTDB lineage: Bacteria > Bacteroidota > Bacteroidia > Bacteroidales > GWA2-32-17 > Ch61. The sequence goes on along the minus strand of CAYSIN010000076.1, from coordinate 11,235 downwards.
ATAAACAGGATGAATGCAACTGGATGTTCCCGTTCCATATATTTCAAAAGGTAAACCTTGTGGATAACCGTTATCATTTATGGCAGACCAGTCGGAGCCGTTATATATTTTGGCATTGCCTGTGATGTTCATGTGTGAAATGGTTACAGGAACAACCCAAGGACCAGATGTCTCTATACCGCCTGCTTGCCATTCTATCCAATAATTGCCTTTGGGTAATGATAAGCCATTGGTAACGATAACGTTTCGCATAACAGGACGGGTTGTGTCTGTAGTATTTACACCACGATAAACATGGGCAAAGGATGTACTTCCAAGACGATTGGTGGTTAAATCTCCCCATACGATGTTGCTTCCTGCTTCATCAGGCACACCATTCCAGATTAGTACACGATAATCGGTGATAGTAGAAATCGTATCACTCCCTGTTTGATAACAATAAAAAATAAGTGAATCTACCAGCCAGCCACCATCAGGAACAGCAAAATCTTCAGCAACGGCATATCCACTACCAATAGAATGAGCATAACCATAACTACTCAACCCTATAGACATATCTATTAAACTAAAATCCAATCCATGATATCCTCCACCTATCAACGTTATGAAGGAGCCGTTTTGATAAAGTGTACCTTTAATTCCTTTACTTGATGTTTTGTCTGAAACCACAGAATGGTTAACGTTAAATAATGGCAGGGAGCCAGAATGTATCCTATCCTGCTGACCATTTGAATTGGATATATTCAGAAATATCCCCAATGCACTGATTAAAAATATTTTTTTCATGCTATTTACTTATAAATTCACAGGTCTTGAAAAATAAACCATAATCAAACATCAAAGATAAGAAATTTTGTTTAAATAAACATTCCTTAAAATATCGTTTTATACCAAACCGCTAACAAAAGAATGAAATGAATTGCTTTAATGAACTTGTTAGCAAGTCGGTATTAGACACTCAATCACAAGATTAGTAAATTTCAATTTTAAAAATATACGGAATAATTTTACTAAGTTGTTTATTTTTGGGTAAATATTTAATAGTGTTTTTCATAGATTTTGTGGAAAATGCCTTATTGTCGATATTTTTCAAACTGTCAACCATATTTTTTATCAAAGATGCTTTAACTGCGAAACTGCTACCTTCTTTTTCATAATTTTTTCCACAAACGATGCCAATAATTTCTCCATTCTGATTAAAAACAGGGCTTCCGCTATTTCCCGGATTGGTAGGTATGGACAATTGAATGGTATTAGTATCCTCGTCAAAGCCTGTAAAAGAACTGATGCTTCCTTCGCCAAAAACGATGCTGTTTTTACTAAATCCAAGACTATATACATAATTGCCCAACTCAAAATTGTAATTAAAATTGAAAGAATATGGAATATTTTTTAACATAGAAAAAGAAGTATCTTCAATTTTTAAAATGGCTACATCGAGGTCGGGATTGGTAGCAATAACACTTGCATGAAGCAACGTAGATGAATCGGAAACATTAACTACAAACACAGAGTCGTTATCTTTAATGAGGTGATAACTGGTAGCCAAATAACCTTCAGAAGAGATGGCAAATGCCGTACCGCTTAAATAAGTTATAGTATTTTTTGAAAATAAATTATTCCATAGTGATTTTTGATTTTCGGAGATAGTTGTTATACTATTAGATAATTGTTTATAAGTATGTAGTTGATTATTGTTGTAAGAAAACCATCCTGAGAAATAGAGTGTTCCAAGTACAGCTATAACACAGACTGCGGCTACCGAAGAGTATTGAATAATTCGTCTAAATAAAGGTTTTTTATAAGTGCTTATCCATTTGTCGAGCATGTCGTTATTATTTTCTGCATTGTGAATGGATTTTGCAAATGTTTTATATTTGGGATATTCTTGTAATTGTTTTATAAGATTGATGTTTTCATCAAATTGAATTTTCCATGCGGGATTGTCGTTAAATGCTCGCTCCAATAGCGATAATTCATCGCTTGAGAGTGTTCCGTTTACATATTTTTCAGACAATTCAAAAAGAATAACAGCATCCATAAATTAATGTTTAAAATATAATTTTTTTAAGCGTAATAAACATTTATATTTTTGATTTTTTGCATTTTCCGCATTCGTATAACCCATTTTGTCAGCTATTTCTTGCATGCTTAACTGTTCCACATAATACGATGTTAATATTCCTTTACAAGGTTCACCCAATGATTCCATACATTTATGGAGTTGCTTTTGCGATTGAATAGTTTCTTTAGCCTTGTCCATATTTATATCGTCATCGAGTAAATATTCTTCTACTTCCTGTATTTCGCCATTGTGTCTGTTTTTTCTTTTGAGTTCGGTGAGCCATAAATTGCGCGAAACCGAATACAGGTAAGTACTGAGTTGGCAAGATAAATCAAACTGCGGATTTTGCAAATTATGAAAAAGAACCATCATGGCATCCTGAAAAATATCTTTCGCCTCATCATTACTGCCTCCGTTTAACCGCACAAAATTTGCCACTACCGGAAAATTTTTTCTATATACATACACTATTATCATGGAATTGTTGTTTTTTAAACCATGAATTAGTGTTTTCTCATCCAGAGACGGTTTTTTACTCATCGCCTTTTTTTAATAAAAAAACATCACAAAAGTAACCCAACAAAAGTAAAAAAAAGTTTTTAAATATTCTTAATTTCAGAACTCCTTACCTATTTCGAAATTTAATTAAGACACCGATTTATAAATATTTAGTAGGAGAAAAAATATGATAAATTTATTAGAACTGCTTCTTTGTACTCTTTGCGTAATACTATGCGCACTTTCTCGTCTCGTCATTGCTGACGAGACACGTGCCGTATAAAAGATTAACCGCAAAGAATACCAAAAAAATATACACAAAGAATACAAAGATTACTATTCATGAAATTTATTATTTTGGGGAAATATAGTTCGGCTCCGCTCCTATAAATCAGATTATCACAGTTTTGAATGCCAGAGTCATATTAGTATCAGAGGAATTAAGCAACGTGGTTAATATTTTCTTGCAAACGTTTTTTTATACATGAATTATCAGAGCGAAAAATTTTTATTTCAATACATGTTTTATTTAGAATTTTTATTGTAATTTTGTGTATTCATGCAACTAAATCTTTTTATAAAGAGTCTTAACCTTTGCAGTCTATGTTTGATGAAAAAAAATTAATAGAAGGCTGTATAAAACAAAACCGAAAGGCTCAAAAAATGTTGTACGATTTATATGCATCGAAATTTTTAGGGGTATGCATAAGATATGCCCACAACAAACCCGAAGCAGAAGATATTCTTCAGGAATCGTTTATTAAAATATTTAACCGGATAGAACAATACAATTTTATTGGTTCTTTTGAAGGATGGATGCGGCGTGTTATTGTCAATACGGCGATTACCAATTATCGCAAGAATCTTAAACATTATTACAGCAACTCACTGGACGCAATTAATGAATATGAAGATAGCAACGGGAACGATATTACCGAATTTACTCTTGAAGAGATGCTTCATGTAATACAATCATTATCGCCAGGGTATCGTTTAATTTTTAACCTGTTTGCTATTGAAGGCTATTCGCACAAGGAAATTGCCGAAATGATGAATATTGATATTGCAACTTCGAAATCGCAGTATTCGCGTGCACGCAAAATTATACAGCACCGTCTTGCCAAATTAAGTTTAATTAAAAAAACAGTGAGTGTGCAATGACCGACTTTTTTGAAAAATATTGGCATGACAAGTTCCATCATTATCGTGTTAATCCCAGTCATGAGACATGGAAAAACATTAATCAAGAACTGTTTACTCATCAGGTTAAATCCATGTTTTCACATTACATTGTCAAACCAAGCAGTAACGTCTGGAAAAAAGTATTTATTTCGCTCTGGTGGAAAAGATTTACTACTTTTTCACCCTATACCTTCAATATTTATTACATAGTATCGGCAGCAATTGCTTCACTTATTATTGTATCGCAATTAAATATGCCTTCTTCTGAACAACCATCATCCATTTCTAATGTTGTTTCTACACAAACGAATACGTTGAATATACCACGCAGCCAGATGACTATGTTACATCAAACGCAAGCCCAACTGAAACTTCCTGCAACAGTAACATCCCCATTACGTCTTATTCATAATGCAACAAATAACAAGGCAAACTATCAACAAAACGAATCACTTGTTGCGAAAGATGTCGTAGAGAATACTGTATTTTTACCCTTATCATCAATTTCTGCAAAGCAATGCGATTCACTCGAAAAAGCAACTGCATATAATTCTTACCCTTTCGTTAACACACCCACCATACCGTTGACACTTTCTCATCATGCTATTGGGTTCTTTTTTGCTCCCGTATTTACCAATGCCACATTTAGTGCCAAATCGGGATACGGCGATACGTTTTTTAAAAATTATTCGTCTATGCCTGTTACTACATCGCTGGATTATACGGCTTCCCTGTTTTATGAATGGCAACGATACAACTTTTCTGTCAATGTGGGACTTTCCTGTTCAAAAATATCTCATCATTATAATTATCTTCAATCTCAATTTTTAAATGACACTGTTTTTTCTCAACAGATAATAAATAACAGTTACTATCATTCTTTCCATTTTTATGTATTAAATCTTGACAGTTTATTGCTTACCGGCGATACGGTTTGGATTTGTCATACCGATTCGGTATTGATTTCACAAATAGATACCGTTAACCATACACAGGTTACATCACAAAGAAAAGATACGAAACATCAGACTAAATTTTCGTTTACAACCTTAGAAATCCCTGTTTTGCTGGGATATACTTATTCCTTTGGACGTATTGATTTTACAGTCAAGGGAGGTGTTTCGCTTTCATATATAATGGCAAGTACGGGAACAATGGCTTCCCCCTATAATGATTATGGCACCATTCCGGTTTCACCAAAAACATTTCGTATGTTTTATATGAACGCAATAGGTGGCGTGGAAGCGACTTATCATTTTTCACCCCGTATAGCCTTATCCATTATACCACTTTACAAACAATCCATTACACCCGTGTTTGGTAATACCAACCCGTTGAATATTAAACTTCATTCATTTTTACTAAACGTTGGCTTAAAATATAATTTACAATGAAACAGGTGAAATATGTCGTAATTTTTCTTTTCATGACCCTGTCAGGATTTTCACAGGATAAGATGAATTGCGATGTTGTATTTTCTGCTTATGTTTCCAATAATTATCTGTCAACATTTTGTCAAAAAGTGTCCAACGGAAGTAGTGAAGCAATTTCCTATAACTGGAATTTTGGCGATGGTTATACTTCTACACAGCAGAATCCGGAACACGTTTATTTGCAGCCCGGCAATTATGTAACATGCCTTACTGTTCAGTTTGACAATGACTGTATGGATACATACTGCGATACTATTCACATTTCTTACTTGTGTACCGATACTACTAAAAATTATGGCATTTCTGGAAATGTATATGCAGGAAGTGCTTTGTTACCTGAAGGGATAGTTGTTCTTTTAATTAAAGATTCCTGTCAAAATTATCGCGCCGTGCGATATACCAAAATTGAACATGGAGTCTATGCATTTAATTTTTTGAAGAATGGTAAATATATATTGTATGCCATTCCTTATTTTAATGTAAATGCCATATATACTCCCAATTATTTTCCTACCTATTACGGGAATGAACTTCAATGGCAAGATGCCGTATGGGTTCAAGTGGACGGTTTTTATGACCACAAGGATATTTGGCTTAAAAGCAGCGACGATATTGTATATGGCGATGATACCATTAGTGGTACAGTTTCTATTTCCGATTCCACTTATTTTGAATACAATGTTTATTTGAATAACTGGTTTTCCGATTCGCTTCCATCGCAGATAGATTTACAACTTGCACCCAATCAGGTGCTGTTGTTGCTTGATGAAAACGACAAAACGCAACGCTTTTCACTGAGTAACCACAATGGACAGTATGCCTTTTATCATTTACCATCACAACTATTAAAATTGCGACTTGAGAAACAAGGTATCAACAGTGTACCCGTATCTATTAATCTTACTGAATCGAATGGGAAAGTCAATTTTATTATTCAACCACATGCTATTTCAATTGATGTAAAAGAAAATGCCCTAACGTCCTTGTGTTCAGTCAACGTGTATCCTAATCCCGTTGAAACAGCAGCATTCGTTCATATTACTACCGATAAGCCAACGCCTGTATCTATCATGCTTTATGATGTAAATGGTAAAATTATCTTTAACCAAACATTTAAAAATAACTTGTCCGAAAATTACCTTATTCCATGTGCACCATTATCGGCGGGAGCATATTTATTAAAAGTAGTTTTCCCCGATACATTGCCCTTTCAAACCATCTTGATAAAAAAATAATTATCAACAAACGAACAGAAAATTTTTTTATTTGTTTATTATCAATGGCTTAAATATTTCACAACTTTTACATTAATTTTTTTTATTCCGGCTCAAAAAATGCTAACTTCGTACAAGATTTTTATATATGTCTATATTGTTTCATGAAATAATTTATGGTCCTGTAAAGAGCAGGCGTTTTGGCTATTCATTGGGGCTAAATTTGCTACCTTCGCAAAGCAAACGATGTACGTTTAACTGTATTTATTGCGAATGTGGATGGAATCCAGAAAAAGCAAGCGGTTCCTTTGCTACCACCGATGAATTTTTAATGACATTGGAAAAAAAATTAATAGCCCTGAAAAATCAAAATGCCATGCTGGATGTTTTAACCTTTGCCGGTAATGGCGAACCCACATTGCATCCCGATTTTTCTATTATCGTTAAAGAAACATCAAATTTACGTAACAAATACTTTCCAGGTAAAAGCATTGTTTTGTTAACTAACGCCAGTACTTTAACTAATACAGAAATTCGTGATTCGTTAAAATGGATAGATAAACCTGTATTAAAACTCGATTCTGCCATAGAAGAAACTATGAGAGTTATCAACTTGCCAGCACCTGCTTTCAATTTTCAACAGTATATGGAAAGCCTTACTACACTGCCATTTCGTATAAGCGTTCAGACCATGCTCCTGAGAGGAAAATATCAAAACCAATACATTGATAATACTACTGACACAGAAATAACAGCCCTTATGGAACAGTATAAAAAAATTAATCCTATGGTAGTGATGCTGTATTCCCTCGACAGAATACCACCGTTGAGCGGTTTGGAAAAAATCAGTAGCGAAGAAATAAAAACCATTGCACAAAAAATGGAGCATTTCCAAATAGCGGTAAATTGGGTATAATGGAATCTCCAAAAAATATTCTTATTTGTCCTCTTGACTGGGGTTTAGGTCATGTAACCCGTTGTATCCCCATTATTCAAAAATTATATAATCATAAACAACAGGTGTATATTGCCTGTACTAAACCACAATACCATTTTATTCAGGAAGAATTTCCTCAACTTATTTGGATTCCTTGTGCTTCCATAAACATTCATTATTCAACCAATGCCTTAACATCATTGGATTTGATTAAACTTGTTCCGAAAATTCTATACGGAATAAAACGTGACCAATGCAATATAGAAAAATGGATTCATAAATATTCTATTGATTTAATTATTAGCGATAGCCGATTCGGATGTTTTTCAAAAAAAGTTCCTTCCATTATAATAACTCATCAAATAAAACTGGAACTTCCAAAAGTTTTTAAGTGGGCTGAAAAAATCGTTTTCAACCGAATAAAAAAATATATTCGTCATTTTGACCGTTGTTGGATTCCCGATACCAACGACATGCCCAATTTTGCCGGTGAATTAACCAGTAAATATTCGTTAAACGGCAAGTCTGTTTTTGTTGGTATATTATCTCGCTTTGATGCATTCACATTTACGGAAAAACCGAAGGAATACACCTACGAAATAATAGGTATTGTTAGTGGACCAGAACCACAACGCACCTTGTTTGCCGACATACTGCTGTCTCAGATGAAACAAATAAAAAAGCCATGTTTGCTTGTGCTTGGAAAAGTAGATGACACTAAAAAGACCGAGAATGAAGGGATGGTTACTGTTTACAATTATCTTAACAGCGAAGAACTGTATTATGCTATTCAATCGTCAAGATACATTATTGCACGTTCGGGCTATTCTACCATTATGGATTTAATAAGCCTGAGACGACTGGCTATTTTAGTCCCTACGCCTGGACAAACGGAACAGGAATATCTGGCTCAGTATTACGACCAACGCAAAATGTTTGTCGTTGTTCATCAAAACGAACTTCAATTGCAGGATGCTATTAGTCAGTTGTCCGTTTATCAATTGTTTTATCATTACGAACCTTCCCATATTATTGATAATGAATTGGAATCTTTAATTGGAAATGCTCCATCTGCATTGAAAATAAATTGATTTTTTCAAACCGCTAACAAATAAATGATTTATACCGATATGCATTCAAAAAAATTTAATCGGTAGTAACTATTCATCCCGTCATTGCGAGGGAGGAACGCACGAAGCAATCTCAAGAAAATAGTCAATGAAACGAGGAGGAGCCATATAGAACATGACAAATAATACCAAACCGCTAACAAAAGAATGAAATGAATTTTGTCCCGTCAAACTCTAATCTCGTCAATAATGACGAGACGGGATGCCGACAGACTAACAGTTTTAAAACAAAAGCGAAGCGAATTGTTTTAATTATCTTGTTAGCAAGTCGGTATTAAAGGAGGTTCAAGAAAAAAGAAAATGGATATTATAAATGCCTTTAATCCAGAATGGAAAGATTTATATAAAGAAGTGGCTGCATGGTGAGATTGCTTCGCTATGCTCGCAATGACGAGAGGGGGTGAAGAGTTACATGTCAATAAATCCGATAATTATAGAAGAGACATTCTGAAAATTCAACAGTATTATTTTACTCCAAGCAGTTCAACATCAAAAATCAAATTGGTTTTGGGTGGAATAGCACCGGGATAGCCATTTTCACCATAAGCCAACGGATATGGAATTAAAAAACGACATTTGTCGCCGACATGCATCAGCGCCACCCCTTCGTCCCAGCCTTTAATCACTCTGCCTTCTCCTAATGGGAACTCAAATGGCTGACCACGCTGTACCGATGAATCAAATATTTTTCCATCTTCAAAATAACCGGTATAATGTACCGAAACAGTTTTTCCTTTTTCGGGTATCACTGCATTTTTAGGGGCTTTGGTTACCAGAATATATTTTAGTCCTGACGGAGTAGTAACGGTATCTTTTCCTTTGGTATCGAAAGGAACAGGCTTAACGGCTTTTTGTACATTTATAAGTTCTACGTCAAAAATCAAATTAGCGCGAGCCGGAATAACAGGTGGACGGCCATTTTCGCCATACGCTAATGTATAAGGTATAATCAATCGTGCTTTTTCTCCTGTTGCCATTAGCAAAAGACCTTCGTCCCAGCCTTTAATTACACGTCCTGTACCAACGGCAAAGGAAATGGGTTCGTTGCGTCTTACCGATGAATCGAATATTTTTCCATCTTCCAAGTAACCTGTATAATGAACAGTAACATTATCGCCACCTTCGGGTTTTATGGCATTTTTATCGGCGGGTTTTACAATTATCATTTTCAATCCACTTTCCAAGGTAATGGTATCTTTTCCTTTAGTATCAAACGGTGTAATTACAGGTGCCTTTTCTACTTTTACCAGCGATACGGTAAATTTAAGGGTGGAATTGGCTGGAATAGGTCCCGTGCTTCTATTGCCATATCCTAATTGTGGTGGAATAATGAAAATCGCCGAATCACCTTCGTTTAGCAAGGCTATGCCTTCATCCCAACCTTTTATTACTCTTCCTTCGCCTAAAGGAAATGTAATAGGTGTGCCACGCTTGTAAGAACTGTCAAATATGGTATCGTTCATAAGTTTTCCTACATAATGTACGCTTACCTTGTCGCCGGCTTCGGCTTTAATACCCTTCCCGTGTTTTAAAATTGCATACTGCAATCCAGAACTGGTTGTTGTTAATTTATCCATTTGTCCAAAAGTTAATATTGATAATAGATTTAATGCTGAAATTAGAAATACTCTGGTTGTCATAACTTATTTTACATTTATTAATTTAACTTCAAAAACAAGGGTTGAAAAGGGTGGCACTTTTTTATACTGCTGATTGCCATAAGCCAGTTTGGATGGAATGATGAGTGTGGCTTCACCGCCCTCGTGCATATATCTTACACCTTCTTCAAGTCCAGGGATTACACTATTTTTGCCCAGTTGAAAATCAAAAGGCTGATTACGTTCATAAGTATTGTCAATTATTTCACCACTGATAAACGATACTATATAATGAATACTGACCGAAGAAGTACTATCGGGCATATTGCCATTTCCTTTTTGGGTTTCGATATAATAAAGCCCTGTAGCAGTTGGCTTTGCAGAAATATTGGAGGTTGACAAATATTCATTCAGTTGTTCCATTTCTTCTTTTTCACTGGCATTGATGTGTCGATGTTTTTCTTCCAAATATTTTTTCATGTTAAAAATATCAAAAAACTTGACATAAAAAATGAGTTTATCACCGGGTTTGATATAGGGAGGTACATCTTCGCCTCGGGTTTCTGTAAAAAACCGTACTGCGTCCACTTTAAAAATAGCACTGTCGCCCTCGTGCATCAAAAGCAAACCATCATCTATAGTGCCTTTTTTGTCGGAAGTCTGCTTCAATTTAAGCCGGAATACGGTTCCTGTCTCTCGTGTATCATAAAGCACACTGTCTTTTTCGGTAGTGTAATACATGGAAACATTGATAATATCGTTGTAGGTGGGTTGTAAATGATGAGCATTCTTTACTATAAATTTATATTCAAGTCCACCGTCGGCTTTTTTAAAACCACCCTCCGAACACGACATGGCAACCAAAACAATAAATATTAACGAAAGAACTCTGTTCATAGATGAATATTTCTGCAAAGGTAGTAGTTTTTTAATTTGAAAATTTGAAAATTTGAAAATTTGAAAATGTGAAAATTTGAAAATGTGAAAATATAAAAATGTGAAAATGTGAAAATTTTATTAAACGCTAATAATAATTCAATGAGACAAGTTGTGAAATTATATCACTAATAATGAACAACTAATACCAAACCGCTAATCCCGTCTCGTCATAATTGACGAGATTGTCGGTATTACCTAATAATCTGTTCCGATATGAACAAGATGTTCGTTTAAATTTA
>CAYSIN010000075.1:0-13834 GCA_964431135.1 uncultured Bacteroidales bacterium | reverse complement strand
AAATAATTTACATTATCGTCATAAATCGTACCATAGGAATAACCGTGAACGTGTCCGTGTATTGATAATTGAACATTGTTTTCTTGCAGTATTTCTTTATATGTTTGTTCCATTTCGCTGTCAAATTGATCGGAAAAAGGGGGGATATGAGCAATTACAAAAACTTGTTTGAATAATGCATTGTTAGTTAATTGGGTTGACAGCCAAACAAAATCAGGGTTCTTATTACTTTCCCAAACTACATCATCAAAAATTACAAATTTGTTATGATTAAATTCAAAAGAATAATTATTATCGCCAAACATTTGTTCATACACGATTTCTCCATTTGAATTATAATCGTGATTCCCAATAACTGTTATATAAGGTTTGTTACTATTTTTCATTATATCATAAAAAATCTCATATTCTTTTAATAATGCTTGGTCTGCAATATCACCACCAAAGATTACAAACATTATATCATCTTTTTTATTTATATCATCAATTACAGTTCTCAAATTATTGTAGTGATAATGATTATCAGTAACAACTGCAAATGAAAAAGTGTCAGAATTTAATTGAATGTCCTTAATTAATTGTAAATTCTTTTTTGTTGTTTCTTTTAATTCCGTATTAACATTTGCTTCGTAAGGACTAAATTCAAATATTTTGTCACAAGCCACTAAAAAGATGGTTATGCTTATTAGTACTATGATTCTATTTATTTTTACTAGTGTCATATCTGAACACATTATTTCAAGTAGTTTTTATTTTCTTTTTGTTTCAATTATGTTATTTTTTTCCGGTTAGTTTGGATTTGTCCAGCCTTGCATACAACATTTTATTTACGCAACAAATATACAACATTCGTAAATACAAAATTAAAACTTGCGTAATCCACTTTCCATTTTATGCTTAATATCGAAACATAAATTACATAATATCAATATAATAAACTGTTATTTTTTAAATAAAAAATAGTTGCATTTACGAATGTTTTGATTAATTTTACTGTAGCGGAAAATTGCTATGTTTTTAGGAAAAATTTCATCTCGTCAGCAATGACGAGGCGAGTTTTTTCTTTTGGGAACTTTTATTACTTGAATTTACGAAACACTTTATACTTGCCGAAGAAATATCGAAAGTTCTTTCAGGTCTTATCAAAACTTTATAAACTTTACAAACTTTTTACTTTATAACTGTTTACGGGGGAATTATACAAAAACGATTTTTTAAGGGACGACTAACAAAATTCATTGCATTCTTTTATGAGCGGTTTAGTATAAAATAAACGTTTTTAAAGATACAATAATAAGGCAATTTAATTTTCATTTTTCCTTATTACTTTTTCATCTATATTTGTCTCGTCAAATTTGACAAAAAATACAGTATCATGAAAAAAGAAGTAACCTTAGACACAGCCAAAGAGTTGGGGATATTGCCTGAAGAATTTGAACAGATAAAAAAAATTCTGGGACGTGTTCCTAACTTCACCGAATTGAGTATCTATTCAGTCATGTGGTCGGAGCATGCATCCTATAAAAACTCTATTAAATGGATAAAAACATTACCCCGTAAAGGCGAATATTTGCTGGCAGAGGCTGGAAGCGAAAATGCAGGTCTTGTTAATCTTGGCAACGGCATTGCCTGTGCGTTTAAAATTGAATCACACAATCATCCTTCGGCTGTGGAGCCATATCAAGGCGCTGCTACGGGTGTAGGTGGTATCAATCGCGATATTTTTACCATGGGTGCTCGCCCCATAGCACAGTTAAATTCGTTGCGTTTTGGTGATTTATCTAATGAACATACACAATGGTTGTTAAAAGGAGTAGTAAAAGGTATAGGCGACTACGGCAATTCTTTTGGTATTCCAGTTGTTGCTGGCGAAGTTTATTTTGACGAATGCTATCAGAACAATCCGCTGGTTAATGCCATGTCGGTAGGCATTGTAAATATTGATAAAATTATTTCTGCAACAGCCAAAGGCATAGGAAACCCCGTTTACATTGTAGGTTCATCTACCGGGAAAGACGGCATTCATGGTGCAACCTTTGCCAGTGCCGATTTGCATGAAAAATCATCCGAAGATATACCCAGTGTTCAGGTAGGCGACCCCTTTATGGAAAAAGTATTGATGGAAGCAACATTGGAACTAAATGATAACGGCTTGATTGTAGGAATGCAAGATATGGGTGCTGCCGGTATTATTTGTTCTACTTCCGAAATGTCGGCACGTGGAAAATGCGGAATGAAAATCAATCTGGATAACGTTCCTTTGCGTCAGCAGAACATGGAAGCATGGGAAATTCTCTTGTCTGAATCACAAGAACGGATGTTGCTTGTAGTAGAAAAAGGGAATGAGAAAAAAGCAGAAAAAATTCTTGAAAAATGGGATTTGCATTACGCAATTATTGGTGAGATAATTGAAGAAGACCGTTTATACTTTTATTATCAAAATAAACTTGTGGCGGATGTACCTGCCGATTCGCTCGTGCTGGGTGGTGGTGCACCCGTATATGACCGTGAACAGAAAAAACCTTCCTACTTAAAGGAATTGGAAAAATTCAATATAAACGAAATTCCTGAACCCGAAAATTTAAGAGAAATTGCTCAAATGCTAACGGAATTGCCTACCATTGCTTCCAAACGATGGATTTTTGAACAATACGATACTATGGTTCGCACCAATAATATGACGACTAATATGCCTGCCGATGCTGGCATAGTTAATATTAAAGGTACCAATATAGCCTTAGCCTTAACCGTTGATTGCAATTCGCATTATGTATGGGCTAATCCACAAGAAGGAACAGCCATGGCAGTTGCCGAAGCATCACGTAATATTGTGTGCTCAGGTGGTAAACCTATTGCTATTACCGATTGTATGAACTTTGGCAATCCATACAATCCCGAAGTATATTGGCAATTTGTAGAATCTATTAAGGGAATGGCAAAAGCATGCAAAAAATTTGGGACACCCGTAACTGGTGGAAATGTTAGTTTCTATAATCAAACCAAATTGGGCAAAAAAGTTGAACCTATCTATCCCACACCTACCATTGGCATGTTGGGAATACTGGATAAAAAAAATCAGACGACTCTTGCCTTTGAACGTAAAGGTGATATGATTTATCTTATTGGCAAAAGCGTTGAAGATATTTCGTCATCACAATATCTTATCCATTATCACGGCATCAAAAAATCTCCAGCACCTTATTTTGATTTGGAGATGGAGTTTAAATTACAGAATGTTATCATAGACCTTATAGATAATAATTTAATTCGTTCTGCACATGATGTTTCCGAAGGCGGCTTATTTATAACATTACTTGAATCGTCCATTCCAAATCAATTAGGCTTTGATATTACAACAGACAGCGAAATTCGTGAAGATGCCTTTTTGTTTGGTGAAGGACAAAGCCGTGTTGTTGTTTCTGTAAGCCCATCAATGGAAGATGATTTTATTGATTTTATGGTAAAACAGAAAATTCAATTTATAACACTTGGACATGTTACTAAAGGTGAACTTAGAATAGACGATACATCGTTCGGTTTTATTAAAGATTATACTACTTTATACCAAAACGCCATCGAAAATAAGTTGAACGCATAACATGCCTCTTGATAAACGTAATGAAACGATGGGAGAAATGTTTGACAACATTGCTCCCACTTATGATTCGCTCAATCATATTTTATCATTCAATAACGATAAAAAATGGCGTAGAAAAGCCATAAAAAAACTTTTACAGCATAATCCGTCACAGATATTGGATGTTGCAACTGGCTCCGGTGATATGATATTGGAAATAGCGAAACATGGAAAAATGGCTATTACCGCCATAGATATTTCTGCTAACATGCTTACCATTGCCTGTCAAAAAATCAGCCATACATATCCCGATTGGGAAATAAATTTTATACAAGCGTCAGCCGAATCAATTCCTTTGGACACTAGTACTTTTGACGGTGCTTGCGTAGCCTTTGGCGTTCGTAATTTTGAAGATTTACCCAAAGGATTGACCGAGATTCATCGTGTACTTAAAACCAACGGTACACTGGTAATACTTGAATTTGTAAAGCCACAACGTAAAATTATACGAACATTTCTGAAATGGTATTTGAATAATGTGCTTCCATGTATTGGCAAAATAATTTCCAAAAATAAATTTGCCTATACATATCTTACTCAAAGTATCGAAACATTTTATACAACACCAGAATTTGAAAAACTTTGTAATGACAACCAATTTAAACACATCGAAACAGTTTCGTTATTTTATGGATTAGTGGCTATTTTTGTACTCAAAAAATAAAATTCAACATTGCTCGTTAATAGCGTTATGAAATTCAAGTCATTTATAACTTTTTTCCTCTTTTTATTATGGTGCAGTGAATGGTCTTTTTCGCAAGAACGAACATCACCACATAACTTACCCAAATACGATGTAATTCCCCTGCACTTTGGCATGTCGCTGGGAATGAATTATATGGATTTTACTATACACCATGCTGCGGCAATATATACTATGGATTCCGTCATGTCTATAGAAAATATTCCACAATTGGGGCTTAACATAAACATCGTTTCCAATTATAATATTACCCCTGCATTTTCATTGCGTTTCTTACCCGGCTTGAATTTGGGACAACGAAACATGGAATACTGGTTACGAAAAAATGATTCTACCTACTACAAACACATTATGAAAATAGAATCGACTTTTCTTGATTTTCCTGTTTTGTTTGAATACAAGGGAGCACGTATCAATAATTTTAGACCATATATCATTGCAGGTGGAAGTTTTAAAATTGACCTTGCTTCACAAAAACGTATCCGTGATGATGAACGTCCCAAAATACGCTTAACCCGATTAAGTTATTATTATGAAATTGGCTTTGGTGCCGATTTTTTCCTTCCCTATTTTAAATATGCTATGGAGTTAAAATATGCAGTAGGTATAAATAACGTTATTGTCCCCGATGGCACACAATTTTCCAGAGCCATAGAACGCATGAACAGCAAAATGATTATGCTTTCGTTTACCTTTGAAGGCAGCGATATACGTATATTTAAAATGTTTAGCAGAAAAAAAGGATGATGAGAAGAATAAATTCCTGTTTATTTTGAAATTAGTTTTGACAAAATGGTATGTAGTGTTCATTTAGTATTATCACCGCAGGAAGCAATGCAGGAAAAAAAATGGGGTATGTTTGTTGCCCGTCAACTCAATATTTCACCTCGTCGAATTGCTTTTATGCAAATAATAAAACGTTCTATAGATGCACGTCATGCTAACGTAAAAATCAATCTGACTTTATTGGTTCATCTGGATAAAATTGAATTAACCACCTGCGAAAAAGCATTCAAGCCTAAAACGTTACAAAACGATAAAAAAGTTATTGTGGTTGGTTTTGGACCAGCCGGCATGTTTGCCTCATTGCAATTGTTAATGTTTGGCATTAAACCGATAATAATAGAACAGGGATTTGATGTTCATCAACGCAAATGCGATATTGCAACCATGTATCGTAGCAATACACTTAATGAACGTTCCAATTATTGTTTTGGTGAAGGCGGTGCAGGAACGTTTTCGGATGGCAAACTTTATACACGCTCATCCAAACGTGGAAACAACAACTGGTTATTGCAAGTATTACAGCAAGCAGGTGCCTCAGAAAATATTTTAATCGATGTACACCCGCATATTGGCAGCGATAAACTTCCGGGCATAGTTCAAACTATTCGTCAATGGATTATTGACAGTGGCGGTGAAGTTCATTTTGGTACTTCTGTTACTTCGTTGCTGATTACAAACGGAGTTTGTGAAGGCGTTACAGTTAATGAAGAAGAAAAAATAAAGGCAGATGCCGTAATATTGGCAACAGGTCATTCATCATCCCGTATATATGAGATGCTCGAAAAACAGGGAGTGCAGTTGCAAGCAAAAGGTTTTGCTATGGGTGTACGCATCGAACATCCACAACATCAAATCAACATAATTCAATATCATGGCAATCAATATTTAAACTATTTGCCGGCTGCAGAATATAAAATTACAGAACAAGTGGAAGGCAGAGGCGTTTATTCTTTTTGCATGTGTCCGGGAGGTATGGTAGTTCCTGCATCTACACAAAATGGATATAGCGTGGTAAACGGTATGTCATCATCACAACGCAATTCACCTTATGCCAACAGCGGTGTTGTTGTTGAAATTCATCCTGAAGATATATATACTCATCCATCGGCAAATGATGTATGGCAGTTTCAGCAACAATATGAAAAAAATGCCTATAATGCCGTACAACAAGGATTAAAAATTCCTGCTCAACGGATTGTAGATTTTATTCAACAAAAAAAATCTGACCATTTACCAAAGACATCGTACATTCCCGGTGTGGTTTCCTCGCCCATGCACAAATGGCTTCCAACATTTATTCATAAACGATTACAAAAAGCATTTCTTCAACTGCAACAACATATTAAAGGGTTTATTTCAGATGATGCTATAATGATGGGCGTAGAAAGCCGTACCAGTTCACCTATACGCATTCCAAGAAATACAAAAACATTAGAGCAAACAGAAATACAAAATTTATATCCCTGTGGCGAAGGTGCTGGCTATGCCGGTGGTATTACATCTTCAGCCTTTGATGGAATAGCCGTCGCTGAAGCCATAAATAAAAAAATATGAGTCATATAATCCTTCGAAATAGCCATCAGAATAACGAATTGAAGTAAAAATGTTATATATCGTAATTTATTCGTAGTTTTGTGCTGAACAATAAACGTTTTAATACATGAAGTCTGTTAAAACATGGATACATAAACTCAATGCCCCTATAACTTCATTGCAATTTATACAACTGTTCAGATTTGGAATACTCTTTTTAATTAGTATAGCATTTGCCAAAAGTTGCATGTCGGTGGAACAAATAGGCAACTATGAAAAATTTATTTATTTTGCCGGTGCGTTAAGTTTTTTCTGGACAAATGGGTTACTTCAATCTTTATTAGGAAAATACAACAGCCTTTCATCATCCAACGATAAAAAAAAATATTTATTTAATGCTATCCTTGTATCGGTTGGTTTCAGTATTCTTATTTTATTCGTTTTATTGTTATTTCAAAAACCTTTCAGTTTATTTTTTATTAACAACAGTCAGATTCCTAATAAAACACTTTTCCTGCTTTATTTGACAATATCGCCTGTAACTTTTTTTATAGAATACATTTACCTGCTGAACAAAAAATATAGAAAAATTTATATTTACGGCATTATAAGTTATACACTTCAGTTTATTTTAGTATCCTTCCCAGCATTTTTCAATCTTGGATTATCGTATTCGTTGGGTGGATTGGTCATCATAACGCTTATCCGCTTGGTATGGCTTACAGGATTAATTTTTCGCTATGCAAACCCACATTTTTCATGGTCATTTATAAAAGATAATATTCAATCTTCGTTCCCTTTAATTCTCGGTGCTTTTATTGCTGGCTCTATTCCTTATATTGATGGTGTGTTGGTTTCGCTTCATTTTGATGATTCTATATTTGCTATTTATCGATACGGTGCACGAGAATTTCCTGTTTCGTTATTGCTGGCAAGCGCATTCAGCAATGCCATGATACCCGTGCTTTCCTCATCTAAAAATATGACATGGTCGTTACGTAGTCTAAAAATGAAATCGCTTCAATTGATGCATCTCCTTTTTCCACTTAGTATTTTATTAATGGTTATCAGTTATTTTCTTTTTAAAATTCTTTTCAATCCACACTTTTTGGCCAGTGTTCCCATTTTCAACGTCATGCTGCTGTTAATTATTCCACGAATGGTTTTCCCTCAAACTATTTTACTTTCACAACGCAAAAATAATTTTATTCTCATGGCTTCTACCATCGAAGTCGTTGCAAAAATTCTATTCAGTATAGTATTGCTTTATTTTTTTGGACTTATCGGCATTGCTTTAGGAACTGTCATTGCATTTATACTCGAAAAAATTATACTCATCTATTTTGTAAAACGTGAAGTAAAGATTAAACCTTCCCAATATATACCTTTCTCATGGTTTTTATTTTATTCGTGTATTACTGTAATCACCTATTTAATTATTCAATTTAATGTTATTGGCTAAATGTGTGGAATATTGGGTATATGGTCAGAAAATAGTTTATTGAATGAAGAAATGGTGCATTCGCTTGCTCAAACGCAGTCTCATAGAGGTAAAGACAATCTTTCCGTTCAAATCATCAATAATCAACATGGTGCATTAGCACACAATCGCTTGTCGTTGCTCGATTTGTCAACACAGGGAAATCAACCAATGGTAAACGAAACCAAACAGATTTTTTTATCCTTCAACGGTGAAATATATAATTATAAGGAACTGCGTCTTCAATTAATAGAGATGGGACATGTTTTTATAAGCAATTCAGACGCAGAAGTGGTGCTTCATGGATACGAAGCATGGAACGTTCAAGTATTACAGCGTTTGAATGGCATGTTTGCCTTTATTATTTATGATGATACAGCACAACATTTTTTCATTGCCCGTGACAGAATTGGTATTAAACCTTTATATTATTCAGCCTTTGAAAATAATTTTATGGCTTCCTCCGAAATAAAAGCCATTCTTCATCATCCTGCTTTTTCCAGACAAATCAATATGACTTCGTTCAGTGAATATTTTACTTATCGCTACATTCCATCACCCAATACTATTTATCAACATATCTATAAGTTGCCACCCGCAACTTTTATGATAATTAAACATGGAAAATTAACAGAACCCATTACATACTGGGAATTGCCGTTTAATGAGAGTAACATCTCTTTTAATAATTTAATTGATACCGTTAAACAAAAACTCAACGATTCGGTCAAATTACATTTTCAAAGCGATGTGCCCGTGGGAATATTTCTAAGTGGTGGCTTGGATTCTACGACGGTTGCTTTGCTATCAAAGAAAAATAACTTTAACCCCGAAGCCTTTACCATTGGTTTTGATTCGTGGAAAAATAGTGAGCATCAAGCAGCAAGGCAAATAGCCGATACTTTTCATATTCCATTTCATGAAAAAATACTAAACGCATCCATTCTCCATAACATTACGGAATCGGTTTATAATTATGACGAACCTATTGCCGATATTTCTATTGTTCCCACTTTTGAAATCAGTCGATTTGCTTCAAAATATGTCAAAACGGTATTATCGGGCGAAGGCGGTGATGAACTTTTTGCTGGTTATACATGGCATAAGAAACTCATGCAACATTTGTCTTTTTTTATGCTCTGCCGAAAAATACAACCCAACATGCACGTTAACTATTATGCAAACGCAATGGCAATGGGGCTTTTTGATAAAACTGAATTGAAAAAACTAATAAATACTTCCTTTCATAAAGATATTCCCGATGATGTATTTCATTTCTACAGAAAATATTATAAAAAAGAATTGCATCCATTACAGGCAACCCAGTATCTCGATTTAAAAACATTCCTGCCTGAACTGGTTCTTACCAAAGTTGACAGGGCAAGTATGGCACATACGTTAGAAGTCAGAGTGCCTTTTTTAAATCATGAAATGGTAGAATTTATGTTTTCATTGCATCCTTCCCTGTACTATAAAAAGCATATTCAAAAGTATATCCTTCAAGAAATATTGAAAAATCATATTCCTGAACCTATTTTACAGCGTCGCAAACAAGGATTTGTTGGACCCGACAAGGCATACATCGAAACAACCTTGTACGAACAGTATCTTCGGAAATCGCAACTTGCAGCCAATGGACTCATCCATCAGCAAACCGTAAATCATTATTTAGACTTACACGACCATTGGCGGTTGTGGAAAATTCTGGTTATAGAAATTTGGTTTAAATACTGGATTTTGATGAAAAATAAATGAAACTCATTTTCTGCCATGTATCATTATTCGCAATTAACATTATGAATATTATATAATTACACACATTTATCAAAATATTTTTTACATAATTTATTATCAAAAAAATTAAATATTGAAAAAAAATTAGTAAATTGAATTTTTAATCAGGAATATTTTATAGTTTTGCAACAAAATTAATAGAGAAATTATGGTTGAAACAATTCAAAAAACGTTAAGAGACAGTAAAGCGGCTCGTTGGACAGCGTTAGCCATTGTGGCTTTTACCATGTTGTGTGGTTACTTTTTAACAGATGTCATGTCACCTTTAAAACCTTTATTGGAATCGGAAAAAGGTTGGTCAAGTACAGAATATGGTATTTTTACCAGTGCTTATGGTTGGTTCAACGTATTTTTATTGATGTTGATTTTTGGTGGAATGATACTCGACAAAATGGGTGTTCGTTTCACAGGATTAAGTGCTGCTACCTTAATGGTAATCGGTGCCAGTATAAAATATTACGCCATTTCTACAACATTTGCCGATGGAAGTACAATCTTCGGATTAAAAACACAAGTAGCATTGGCATCATTTGGTTTTGCTACTTTTGGTGTAGGTGTAGAAATAGCCGGTATCACTGTTTCCAAAGTAATAGTAAAATGGTTTAAGGGAAAAGAACTTGCTCTTGCCATGGGTTTGGAAATGGCAACTGCCCGTGTAGGTACATTATTGGCAATGGAAACCTCTGCACCCATAGCCGAACATTTTAAAAGTGTCTCCGCTCCTATTTTGTTTTGCTTAATCATGCTGGTAATTGGACTTATTTCTTTCTTTGTATATACTTTTATGGATAAAAAACTCGAAGCCTCTATTCCTAATACCGGCGAAGAAGAAGAACCTTTCCGTTTTAATGATATATTTCTCATTGTTAAAAACAGAGGTTTCTGGTATATTGCTATTTTATGCGTTCTGTTTTATTCTGCTGTTTTTCCATTTTTGAAATATGCTCCCGATTTAATGGTTAATAAATATGGGTTAAGCGAAAAGGACGCAGGTATCATTCCTGGACTGCTCCCTCTTGGTACTATGTTGCTTACCCCTCTGTTTGGAAATGTATATGACCGTAAAGGAAAAGGAGCAACCATTATGATTATTGGTGCTGTATTATTGATTTTGGTTCATGCTATTTTTTCTATTCCCTTTTTTCATCATTGGTCTGTTGCTTTAATCGTTATTATTATATTGGGTATTGGTTTTTCATTGGTACCCTCTGCTATGTGGCCCTCTGTTCCAAAAATTATTCCCGAAAAGCAGTTGGGTACGGCTTACGCACTTATTTTCTGGATTCAAAATTGGGGCTTAATGGGTGTTCCTGCCTTAATTGGTTGGGTACTCGATAAATATTGTATCATAGGATATAGAGCATTGCCCGATGGTAGAGCCGTTGCCATGTACAATTATACCTTACCGATGATAATTTTTATGTGCTTTGGTATATTGGCACTTGTATTTGCCTTCTTACTCAAAGCCGAAGACAAGAAAAAAGGTTACGGATTGGAATCTCCCAATATTTAAAAGTAATACTCAACATCCTTTAATAAGAGCGTTAACCTATTATATAATTCAGATATAATAAGTTAAATACTTTTTAGGAACAACGACTTTATTTTTTTGTAACTATTCACCCCCTCTCGTCATTGCGAGCGTAGCGAAGCAATCTCACCATGCAGCCACTTCTTCATATAATACCAAACCGCTAACAAAAGAATGAAATGAATTTTGAGTTTCCTCACAAATCAACAAATCAACAACCATTTTTTAAGGGACGACTAATGAACTTGTTTGCTAGTCGGTATAAAATGATAAAAAAATAAAAAGTATATAGACCATCACGATTTATCAAAAATAAATTTTTTACACTCATTTTCAAAAAATAGTTGTTACTTTGCCCTATAAATGATTCTTATTTTATGAAATTACTTAAAGATGTCATTATTGCCATTGATGGTTACAGTTCCTGCGGTAAAAGCACGTTAGCACGGAGTATTGCCAAACATATTGGATACAGACATATTGATACCGGTGCCATGTACAGAGCCGTTACCCTTTTTTGTATAACGAACGATTTGATTTCCAATAATGCCATAAATACTGATAAACTGATTACATGTTTACCCTCACTGGAAATAGATTTCAAATACAATTCACAAAATGGACTCAATGAAATTTATTTAAACCATGAACGGGTAGAATCGTTGATTCGCGAACCGCGTGTTTCAGATTTGGCAAGTATAGTAAGTAAAATTCCGCAAGTACGACATGCACTTGTTTCGATGCAACAAAAAATGGGTAAGCAAAAACGAATAATCATGGATGGTAGAGATATTGGCACTGTTGTTTTTCCCGATGCTGACCTGAAAATATTTATGACAGCCGATATGCAAATTCGAGCACAACGCCGCTATAAGGAATTAATAGAAAAAGGTACACCTATTAATTTGGAAGAAGTATTAAAAAATATTGAAGAACGTGATTTTATAGATACACACCGAGAAATCAGTCCACTTAAAAAAGCCAATGATGCCATAGTACTTGACAATAGCAATATGTCCAAAGACGAACAGTTTAATTGGGTATTGGAACAATTGAAAGAACGTTTTCCCTATGAAGATTGAAATTGACAAACATAGTGGTTTTTGTTTTGGTGTCGTTACAGCCATAGAAAAAGCAGAAAATATTTTAAATTCCGGTAAAACACTCTATTGCTTGGGAGACCTTGTTCATAATAATGTCGAAATGAACCGACTTCAAAGCAAAGGACTTATTACTATTTCTTATGATGAATATAAAAAGATGAAAAATACAACCGTGCTCATACGTGCTCATGGCGAACCACCCGAGACATATCAAATTGCCAAAGAAAACAACATTACATTAATCGACGCAACATGCCCTGTGGTATTACGATTACAGCATCGGGTTTTTCGTACCTATACTACTATGTCACAGAAAAATGGGCAAATAGTTATTTTTGGAAAAGAAGGTCATGCCGAAGTAAATGGACTCGTCGGACAAACAAATAAGGAAGCCATTGTTATCAATTCAATGGAAGAACTGTCAAAACTGGATTTTAACAGACCTATCAATATTTTTTCACAAACCACACAAAGCCCCGATGCGTATGAAAAATTGATTGAAGAAATAAAAAACAGAATGACCCACATGGGTACTATTCATTTATTGTCTTATTATTATTCTATCTGCGGACAGGTTTCCTCACGGGACAAGGAATTACGCGACTTTGCCATAAAGCATGATGTCATTATTTTTGTCAGTGGAAAACAAAGTTCCAATGGTAAGGCCCTGTTTGATGTTTGTAAATGGGTTAATCCAAATTCCTATTTCATCTCAGAAAAAAAAGAGATTGACAAAAATTGGTTTGTACAGGCAAGTTCGGTAGGTATTTGTGGTGCCACTTCCACTCCATTATGGCTAATGAAAGAAATAGAGCAATATATTTCGAACATCAATAAATAACAAAAATATTGAATAATGGGCTTATAGTTCAGGCTATTTATTTAGTCGTCCCTTAAAAGTGCCTACCCTATTAAATATGAATTATATAATGTCGTATTTATAAGAAATTATTTGTCTCGTCATTGCTGACGAGACGAATTTTTTCTTTTGGGAACTTTTTTTTTGCGAAAAAAAAGAAAAGTACAAGAAAGATTAAAAGACTAAAATGAGTTTTTAAGGGACGACTACTATAGTTATTATAATGGATTAAACTTTTATAATAAAGCCATATAGTTTTTTAAAGAAAACAAAGAGAAGTAAAGAGAAAAGAATAAAATTGTTCTGAGTTTATAAAAGCGAGCATTTACAGCAATTTATTTCCTGTTTTTGGCTTAACCGGAATATATCGCAACGATAATTCCATACCGCCGCGTCCATTGCTTGCCT
>CAYSIN010000074.1:0-13845 GCA_964431135.1 uncultured Bacteroidales bacterium | reverse complement strand
TGTCTGAATTTATTTCAATACTGTTTTGATTATGAGAATAATTTTCCACCTTTAATGTGCTTAAATCTATGCCTAACTTTTTTGCTATTATTTCATTACGTTTAATCCAATTATATATACAGAGTTTACTGCCTCGCGTTACGATTTTGCCTATAATCATTAACTCTACTAAATTGGCTCGTTCTCCAAATGTCTTTTCTAAAACCTCTGTCATACGAAGCCGTTGCATTATTGATAAGAGAACAAATACAAACCCGTAATCAATACTCTTTTTTACTACTATATCTTTCAGTGATACCAAAACCTCTTTGTCTTTTTTTAAGGAGCCTGCAATAGCCAATATCGTTTCTTGTGGAAACTTTGACAAATTTGCAATGACTTCTGTTTTTATTTTGCCGGCTTCCCTGTATTTCCGACATAATAAGAAGTAGAGACACAAAATTTTGTGTCCCTACTTCCCATTTTGTTTATGTGTGCAATATTGTATATACATGACGCAAATATAATAATATATTCTCTACGAAATATTATTTAATAAAATAGTTATTAACAATATAATGTTAATAACTATTTGCTACTTTTTGTATTTTTTCTCTCTGTATTCCCCGTCAAACCTCATTTTTTGAGTTTAAAATCCGTTTTAAGATATTTTCAATAGTTTCAGGTTTAGTATAATCGTCTTGGTCAGTAAATAGTCGTCCCTTAAAAAAATCGTTTTTGGTCTCGTCATTGCTGACGAGACGAGGACGAGTATGGATACCGACTAAACCCTCAAGATTTTGCTGCTTTCCACCTGGCTAAACCTTCAAGGTTTTTCCAAGCATTATCCCCGACTAAACCTTGAAGGTTTTTCTATACCAAGTTGCACCTTGCTTAAAAACTTTCCAGATAGGAGCGTTTGCGTATCAGTTTTAAATCTTGCAAAACAGATGCTTTTACGTTGATTTGAAAATTATAACTGCGATATGGACCAAACGGTATCCACGAAAAACGCATTTCCCAGCAATGCAAATCTCTATATATATTAATATTAGTATAAGTAAATTTTTTGGATTGAAAATCATAGCCCGATGAAAAAGAAACTTTCCATTTGCTTGTAATGCTGAGGTCGCCATAAAACGTCAACCCTTTGATGGTATTATATTCATACTTTTGTTTGGTTGTATTAAAAGTTGTTCTTGTATAATTAAGGTTGTACGAGAGTTGTAATGTCCATGGTATTTTAAAATCAACATAATAGTCCAAATAATTTTCGGGCAAGCCGGCGGCAGTGGCTGCTTGTTTGGCTGTTTCGGTTGCTTGATTTGTTTTATTTTTTACAAAGCCATCGGAATTCAATCCTGCACTGACTGATAAACTTGCCGAAGTTAGATTTCCAATTTTTTTACTTTTATTGTATTCAAACTGATTTATATTTCTGCCCAGCGAGTCATACGCATAAAAGCCATAAGTAGCATTTCCATACAAGTTTAAAATTTTAAAAAGTGTAGTCCGTGCCTGAATTTGCAGGGGTTGCCATTTTAGCGAATCAAGGGCAGTATTGTACGATGTGTTAAATGATAACTGTTCTAATAGGGAAATTTTATTTATTTTGTTTGCTGTATCGTTTTTGCTTTTAACTTTCATTTCGAGGTTGTTGTTCAACGAAAAATTTACCATGCCGTATTTTCCCGACGGTGGACTTCCAAATATGCCGTTTTGAAAAATGGAATAGGTACTTTTTTTTCCGGAAGTATCTATTTGCACTGTTTTATAATATTTTGTTTTGGAATAATCGGGACGCCATGAAAAACCCACGGTAGGTGTAACGATATGTCTAATTCCCTTAAAGCGGCTGTCTGCATGACGAGGTAAATAAAAGCCATAAAGTTGTGTAGTAAAAGGAATATTGATGATATAATCGCCGGCACGTGCAAATTTTTGTACGGTATCTGTTTTTAAATAGGCATCCACCGTGTCGTTCCCATTTATTTGCATCGGTTGCCATGACTTTTCTATAGTAGAAAAATACCAACGCTCGGTATAGGTAAGCGAAGGTCCCATGTTGAAATACTTTAGTATTCGCCAATTGGCAGATATGGGAACGCTGTGTTTAATACCGTTTCGCATTTGATGCAAGGTATTGTCTGAAAAAAATTTCGCCTCTTTGGCTGTCAACACATTTTCCATATTTGAATTTAACGATAAGCCTATTTTTTCATAAAACCTGTTTTTAGATACCTTTGGTTTGAATAAATAAATACGGGACATGCTGAAATATAAATTAGGAATAGTAAGACTGATGGTGCTGTCGGTAAAATTCTGACTGTGCAAAGCATTTATCGATAAATTGAATGGTGAATTGGGAAATTGCTGACGATACGAAACACTTGACTGCATTTCACTCCGTAAGCGATTTTGATAACTAACCGTGTTGTACCGATTAAACGATTGTGAAGCAATATTGACATTGGCACTGAAACTGTGAAAAGGATGTGCTTTTATATCTTCAGAATGTGTCCAACGCAAGGAATAGGCTTTTTGGTTTTGATAATCGGGCATGCCTTTTTCGCTTACAATAATATCACTGTACGATACCATGAAATTGCCCGTATATTTATATCTTTTTTTATAATTAGACAGCAAACTGGCACCCCACGAACCTTTGGTATAAATTTCTCCAATTAACGAAGCATCCATTTTATCGCTTATAGCAAAATAATAGCCTCCATTTTTCAGGAAAAATCCTCTTGTTTCTTCTTCGCCGTACTCAGGAATCAGTATTCCCGATTTGTTCCCTTTTTTATTCGGGAAAAAACCAAACGGTAGAAATAACGGTACAGGTACATCTTCTATAACCAAATATGCCGGACCTGTAACAATTTTATCGTTGGGAATAACTTTGGCACGAGTTAAATCAACATAGAAGTGTGGATGCTCCAAATTGCAGGTTGTATATTTCCCATTAGTAAGACACACATTTCCATCTTCCAACCGTTTTGTTTTGGAGCCATGCAAATATCCGCCTGCTTGTTCGGTAGTAACATCGGTTATTATGCCTTTTTTGGTTTTAAAATTATAGCGTAATGTGCGTGCTTCAAATTCATCCGAGCCATCCTTGAATTGGGGCTTTTCCACTTCCTTCCCTGATGAATCGATTCTGCCTTTGGAAAAGGCTTCTTCCTGATTCATGTCTATTTCGATATAATACGATTTTAAGTCTGTTTCCTGATATTGAACCGCAGATTTGTTGTATAAATAGGCTTTTTGCTCGTCAAGGTCCAACACAATAGAATCCTGTGCTGAATAAACTACAGGAGCATCCAGTTTGAATTTTTTTTTACCCGAAACATGAATCGTATCTTTTTTTACACTGTCCACTTTAAAAATGGAAGCGCCCGTATCACTTTTTACTGTATTCGTTTTTATGGAAACTTGATTGGTATCATTCGTATTTTGTGCAAAAGAAGAAGAGAACATGAAGATAAAAATAATCATGCCAATTCCTTTGAAAAATTGTCGTATGAATGTACTATCTTTGTGCAATGATTCTTTAAAATTTTGAAAGTTCAAAACTAATCATTTTTTTTGATGAGATTGGTGTTACGTATATTCTTATTGTTCATAGTCCTTACGATTGAATGGATAGATTTATTGTGTGCTCAGGGAAAAAATTTGGGTGTACATACCGTAGTTATCGATGCTGGACATGGTGGCAAAGACCCGGGTGCGGTATATAAAACTATTTATGAAAAAGATATTACTTTGTCGGTTGCACTCAAACTGGGTACATTAATTAAAGAAAATTTTGATGATGTAAAAGTTATATATACGCGCAGCACGGATGAATTTATAGAATTACACAAAAGAGCCAAAATCGCGAACGATGCCAAAGCCGATTTGTTTATATGTATTCATGTCAACAGCAACAAAAAGCCAGACCCCTATGGTGCCGAAACGTATGTGATGGGACTAAATAAAACACAATCCAATTTGGATGTTGCCATGACCGAAAACGCTGTTATTTTAAAAGAAGAGGATTATCAAAAACAATACGAAGGTTTTGACCCACATTCACCCGAAGCCTATATTATTTTTTCACTTTATCAGAATGCATATTTAGACCTTGGATTAACTCTTTCTTCGTATATTCAGGAAGAATATAAAAAGATGAATCGTGAAAACAGGGGCGTTAAACAGGCAGGATTTCTGGTTTTATGGAAAACCACTATGCCCAGTGTTCTTACCGAAATAGGTTTTATTACCAATACCGACGAGGTTTTGTATTTAACCAAAGAAAAAAATCAATGGAATTATGCCAAGGCTATTTTCAATGCCTTTAGCAAATACAAAGGACAACTGGAAGGGAAAAAATATAAGGAACTTACTATTAGTAAAGAACCCGAAAACAACGAAAAAGACAGTACTGAAAAACAGATGAATGTTTCTGTTAAAGATACCGTAAAACACTTATCTGATAAAATACCAGCATTATACAAAGATACTGCTCAACACGTTGATAATACATTTCAGCAACATGCCGAAAAACTATTGAACATTACTTCTTGCGACAGTATTTACTTTTTCGTTCAACTTGCATCGTCGGTAAAACCAATGAACAAATCACAATTTATTGCCGAAAATGTGGAAGAATTATTTTTAGATAATGCCTATAAATATGTTTGTTGTCGAACCAAATCTTTTCAGAAATCTGTTGACAGTCAAAAAGAAATGAAGAAAAAGTATGCAGGTGCTTTCGTTATTGCATTAAAAAGTGGGAAAAAAATTCCAATAAATGATGCTATTAAACAAACAAATAAATAACTTTACTCCATAAAAAATTGCTATACGTATGAAAATTTCAAATGAGGTTAAAGCAGGCGTAATCATTCTGATAGCAATAGGTTTATTTATTTGGGGCTATCAATTTTTAAAGGGGAAAGACCTCTTTGTAAAAGCCGATACTTATTGTGCCATATACGAACGAGTGGATGGTTTGCAGGTTTCAGCCCCAGTTTATATTAACGGATTAAAAATAGGTTCTGTTGCCAACATACGCTTTGTATCCGATACCAGTCGCCTTATTTTAATTGAACTTAAAATTAACAAACCCAACATTATTCAAGATTCGTCCATTGCCGAAATTTTCAGTTCCGATTTAATGGGCACCAGAGCCATCCGCATTAATCTATCCAATTCAAATAAATTCTATCATCCTGGTGATACGCTAATATCAAGCATTGAAGCTGACCTTAAAGCACAAGTCAATGCACAGGTTTTGCCATTAAAAACAAAAGCCGAAGGACTTATTAAATCCATAGATTCCTTAGTAATTGTAGTGCAAACAATTTTTAATAAGCAAACACGCTATAATATTTCCCGTTCCATAGAAAGTATTCGTAGTACTATTGAAAGTCTGGAACGCTCATCCATTACGCTCGATACGCTGGTACAAAGCGAAAGGTATGCATTGACACGAATTATTGCCAATATTGAATCTATAACCGAAAATCTTAGAAACAACAACGAAATGATTACCAACGTGATTAAAAACATATCTGCATTTTCAGATTCACTGCAACAGGCAAACATCAAACAGACTATTATAAATGCCAACCTTGCATTGGTTGAAGCCACCGATATTATGGATAAAATAAATAGGGGTGAAGGCACTATTGGCATGTTAATACACAACGAGAAACTATACAATAACCTCGAAAACTCTTCACGCAATTTGGATTTGCTACTTCGTGACCTGCGCGAAAATCCAAAACGTTATGTACATTTTAGTTTGATTGATTTTGGAAGAAATGTCATTGTAGAAGATAATGAAAAGAACCGTAAAAAGTACGATGTTTATACAGGCATTGATACGGCTACAACATACAGAATTCAAATACGCAGTTCGAAAACACCAATAGAACCCAATTCACGCGAGTTCAAAGGACTTAAGAAAGTAGAAGAACACTATGCAGATGGATGGTACAAATATACCGTTGGCAAATATGCTACACGTGGAGAAGCCGTCAATGCTAAAAACGATTTGATAGACCGATTTCCCGATGCTTTTGTAATGAAATTTATTGGAGAAGAACCAGTGATTGCACCTGTAGCACCAGAGACTATCAAAAAAGACAGTATTCCATAAAGGAAAAGATAACATAATACAGAGAATAATGCTTGATATAAAAAAAACCACCGTTGTTAGCGGTGGTTTTTTGTTTTTTAATAAAAAATATAATCACTAGTAAATGCCCTGGTCTATCATAGCATTGGCTACTTTCATAAAGCCGGCAATGTTAGCCCCTTTTACATAGTTAACATATCCATCACTTTCTTTTCCATATTTTACACACTGTTGATGAATATTTTTCATAATTTCGTGTAAACGTTGGTCAACTTCTTCGGCACCCCAACTGAGTTTCATGGCATTTTGGCTCATCTCCAAGCCACTGGTAGAAACACCGCCAGCATTGGAAGCCTTACCGGGGGAGAATAATATTTTATTCTTTTGGATAATTTCGATTGCTTCGGGTGTACAAGGCATATTGGCACCTTCGGTTACACAAATACAGCCATTTTTAACAAGATTTTTAGCATCTTCTTCGTTGAGTTCATTTTGTGTAGCACAAGGTAAAGCAACATCGCATTTTACTTCCCATGGATGTTTTCTTTCATGAAATTCTGCTCCTTTAAATTCAAAAGCATAGGGCTTAACAACATCGTTGTTGGAAGCACGCAGTTCGAGCATATATTTTATTTTATCTCCGCTAATGCCATCCTTATCATAAACATATCCATCGGGACCTGAAATGGTAATGACTTTAGCACCCAGTTGGTTTGCTTTTAAAGCGGCACCCCAGGCTACATTACCAAAACCAGAAATAGCCACTGTTTTTCCTTTTAAATCCATACCACGCGTTTTAAGCATTTCCTGTGCAAAATAAACAACGCCAAAGCCCGTAGCCTCGGGACGCACCAGAGAACCTCCCCAGCCATACCCTTTACCTGTTAACACACCCGTATTTTCGTGTGCCAGTTTACGATACATTCCATATAAAAATCCTATTTCGCGTCCGCCGACACCTATATCACCGGCTGGAACATCTGTTTCGGGTCCTATAAGTTTCCACAATTCGAGCATAAAACTTTGGCAGAAACGCATAATTTCAGCATTGGATTTTCCTTTCGGGTCAAAATCGCTTCCCCCTTTGGCACCACCCATTGGCAGTGTAGTTAGAGAATTTTTGAAAATCTGTTCAAAGCCCAAGAACTTAAGAATGCTAAGATTTACAGAAGGGTGAAAACGCAATCCGCCTTTGTAAGGTCCAATAGCATTGTTAAATTGTACACGATAGCCTAAATTGACGTGAATTTCACCTTTGTCATCAGACCAGGGCACTTTAAACATTAATATTCTGTCCGGTTCTACCATTCGTTCAATAATTTTTGCTTGTTCAAAATGAGGATTTTGGTTGTAAATTTCTTCAATTGATTCCAAAACTTCACGGACGGCTTGTAAAAATTCAACCTCGCCGGGATGTTTTTTTTCGAGGTCGCTCATAACTTTTTCTACATTCATATAAAAATTTTTTTGGTTTAGTGTTGCAAAAATAGAGATGATTATATCCTAAAAAAATGAATATCATCATACTTTATATATGTTTTTAAACAGTTTATCTATGATTAAATTATTAACTATCATGATTTCAGACAATAATAATTTTTATTTCTAACAGAAAACCCTTTAAAAATATGTTTTTTAACATCCTGATATTCATCAATAAAAATAACTGAAAAAATCAATAACTTTGCAACGTATCAATAAAAATATTGTCATGCCAGATATGGATATTAATGAAGTGAATTATTTATTAACAGAACGTACCAAAGAATTGACATGTCTGTACGAAGTAGAAGAAATATTGGAAGACTATACTTCTCCTGTGCAAACAGTGCTTAATAAAGTATGTGTAAGTATAGAAAAAGCCATGCAATTTGCTGAAATATGTCGTTGTCAAATTATCATTAATCAGGACACTTATTGTAATACTCCTTTTACTAAAACAGAACTTAAACTTTTCTCTAAACTGATGAATGAAGGTCATTTCGTGGAAATAGATGTTTTTTACATTAAACCAATAAAAGATGAACATCATCCTATTTTTCTTGCAGAAGAACAGTCGCTGGTGCAAAATATATGCAAAAAAGTTTCTCAATATATAAGTTATAGGTTTTTGCGTGAAAATATAGATAAAACAGGTTTTTATTCACTGACAAAAGAAAAGGATGAAGGTATAGTAGCATGGCTAAAAATGCTTTCGCTTTCGGATAATGAAATAGAAACTATAACCCAAAAAAGCATATTGTTTAAAAAGGGTGAAACAATTTGTAAACAACATACTATTGCCAATTATATAATGATTATTTCCGAAGGATATGCAAAATTATTTCTGGAACATTTTATGGACCATAATTTTATTTTTAAATTGGTAAAACCAATTGATTTTATAGGGCTTTCGTCTTTTAATAATGAAGAAACGTATCCCTTTTCAGTTACTGCTCTTACCAATACTAAAGTTTATCTGATAAAGAAAAATGTGTTTGACAATATCATAGCCCATAATGTTGTATTTTCAAACAACATAATAAACTGGTATTCCAAATATTTTTCGCTGATGTTGCTAAAATTAAACAGCATTTCGAATAAGCAAGCGTTGGGACGTTTAGCCGACACGCTGTTGTATTTATCGGATATGGTTTTTGAATCACCGGTCATAGAAAATTTTATTTCCCGTAGAGATTTGGCTGAGTTGTCGGGTCTTAGCACAGAAAATACCGTCAGACTATTAAGTGAATTAAAAACTTCAGGGATAGTAAGTTTTAATAGAAATGAAGTACATATTGTAAACAAGGAAAAAATAATATCATTAAGCCAACATGGGTAAATATTCCCCGGGCTTGTATATAATTCCAAAATTCAGTTTGCCGTCAATTAATACAATACAGGGTTTGTCAAAACATACATGTTTGATGAACTCATTTTCAAAAACCAATGGGCTTTGCATAAGAAAATTGACATCAAAGTAACCTTCGTTCAAATAAGGATTGATGGTAAAATATCCCACTCTGAATGATGTAAGATTTTGAAAAAAATGAGTTCCCTGACTAGGGTCTATCCTATAATTTTCCAATCCCGATTCGACAATTAATGCGGCAGCCGAAATTTGCGCCCATTTTACAGGAATACCAAGACATGGGTCACTGGAACCCCAGCGACCAGGACCTATCAAGATATAATTTTTTTGTTGACGAATAAATTGTTCGTTTATTTTTTCAAGTGTTGCAGCAATTTCAATATTTTTTGAAGGGTTAAACGTCTCGGGTTTAATAAAGACTATATCTGTCAAATTTTCCAATTTCCCATTTCCCAGAGCAGCATGACTCACCAAAATAGTCTTGTCTTTGTTTATTTTATCATGTTCAATGTGAATAAGTTCTTTGTTTTCTACAATAGGACGTACTTGTAAAAAAAAGAATTTTGCCGGTTCGTTAAGGTTGACATCCAAATTAACAGCAAATTCAATTTCAACGGGATTTCCCATCTCTTTTTGCGAAATTTGTAATAAATGCTGAAGAATATCGGATAAGGGAAATGTATTGTATTGAAGCACGTTGGCAAAGGTGATAATTTTTTTACCTCCTTCTACCATTCCATCGCGTATCATATTGTTTTGATAATCGTAAGTAGAAGATACAAATTTAAAGGAAGAGTGATGCT
This sequence comes from uncultured Bacteroidales bacterium, assembly GCA_964431135.1. Taxonomy (GTDB): domain Bacteria; phylum Bacteroidota; class Bacteroidia; order Bacteroidales; family GWA2-32-17; genus Ch61. The sequence continues at coordinate 4,085 of CAYSIN010000074.1, read as the reverse complement.
CCAATTCACGAATAGGCAATTTAGCCAAATTGATTTCATCGTTGGTAGATGGGACAAAACTATCGGGATTCAAATCAAGAGCAAAAATATATTTTTGAGTATCTTGAAGAGCCATTTCGGGCGTAGAAAGTTGCATTACTTTTTTCGGGTATCTGGGGCAGAAACGTAATGCTTGCGAGCCATCTACAATATATTTGCCAAGACCATAAGCAATTGTGGCTATAGCATCTTCCGGTTTTTCAGGAGCGATAGGGTAAAAATTAATAGACCTGCCAACGCCAGAAATGGTAGGATAGAAATATTTATTATCATAGTTTGTACCAACCACTTCCTGTAAAATAACGCTCATTTTTTCTTCATCAATAACATTGGAAGTTGCTGTCATATATGCTTTGCTTCCTTTGAAGAAAACGGAAGCGTAAACGCTTTTAATTGCTTCTGTAAGCATGCGAACGGTGTTTTTAGTATCATTTTCAATGTTGGGTATCATATAGGTATTGTAAACACCTGCAAAGGGTTGATAATGCGAATCTTCCAGTTTACTGGAAGAACGCACAGCAATAGGTCCGTTTACGATAGAAACAAAAGCGTATAGGTCTTGTAAAACATTGCTTGGTATTCGGGCTTCAACAAATGAATTTAAAATTTCTTCGTCAGACACATTATTTCGCAAGGCAATTTTATAAAGTTCGTTCGTTTCCATAAATTCATCAAACACTTCGGTAGTAATAACTACCGTTAATGGAATACTTACCTGTACATTGGTCCATTTGTCAAAAAGTTCATATTTTTTTATTAATAAGTCAACAAAAGCAAGCCCACGTGCCTTACCACCAAGAGAGCCTTCGCCAATACGACTAAATTTAAGATACTTGTCAAAATTTTTACCCTCGAATTTGGCTATCACACCTCTTCCTCTGTACTGTCTATATGTATCAATAATATCGTAAATAAAGGTACGTATTTCGTCTATATTTCGGAAATCGTCCATGGTTACATATTTCAACATTTTGGCAATAGAAAACAAGGCTCTTGCGTTTAACCATTTTGAAAAATGATTTTGTTTGACATGATATTCCAACGTTTCATCTGGAATTTTTAATATAGTTTCCTGCAAAGATTTTAAATCAACAGCACGATAAATTTCTTCACCGGTAGCAGGATTTCTAAAAATAAAATCGCCAAAGGCAAGGTGGCGAATAATATAATTTCTTAATTCAATAGACAGTGATTTTGAATATTTATTAATGAATACAATTCCCATTTCACGGGCTATGTTTTCGTATTTCATATCACTGGACTGCAACAAAAAAGGCATGTATATATCTTCTTGACGAACCTTATTGAACAATTTTAATCCTGCTTCGGGGTCTTTTTTCCCATCCTTATTGAAACTGATATCACTGATAACACCTATTAAATTGTCTTTGTATTTCATAAAAAGTTGTTCGGCTTCATTATAATTGGTAGCCAAAATAATTTTGGGTCTGCCACGCATCATCATCATTTGTTGCTGCGAATTTACGCCTTCCAAGACAGACCTTTTTGATTGCTGAAATAATATTTTATAGATATTGGGCAAGTATGAAGAATAATAACGAATAGAATCTTCAACCAAAAGTATAGCTTGAACCCCAAATTCTTCAACGTCCACTTTAAGGTTCATTTTATCTTCAATAAGTTTAATGATAGCCAGCAACAAATCGGCATTGCCAAGCCAGCAAAAAACATAGTCAATAGCACTTAAATCTTCCTTTTGCAAACGTAAAGATACCTCGCGTGAAAAGGGAGTTAAAATGACAATAGGCTTATGTGGGTATTTTGATTTTAATGTTTTAGCAAGTTTAAATGCGTCTATTGAACCGATGCTTAACATCGTAATGATAAGGTCTATGCTTTCATCTTCAAGATAAAACATAGATTCTTCAACTGTGTGTGCTTGTTTGATATGAGGTGGGTAACGCAGGTTGTGCTGAGTATATTCTTTAAAAAGCCTTTCTTCAATTCTTCCATCTTCTTCCAGCATAAAGGCATCATAAGGGTTGCATATTAGTAAAACTTTGTATATCCTTTTCTGCATAAGCATTTCGAAGGATGTGTCTATAAAAGTGTATTTTTTTGATTCTATGATTTGCTGATAATTTGGCATAATCGTTCATTTTATATCGTTTCAAATGTACATAAAAATTTTGAATTTACATTCCCCTGTTAAATGTGATAAATAAATATTTCTTTAATTGATACCGACTTGCTAACAAGATAATTAGTCGTCCCTTAAAAAGTGGTTGTTGATTTGTTAATTTGTTGATTTGTGAAGAAACTCAAAATTCATATCATTCTTTTGTTAGCGGTTTGGTATAAAACGGATTTTAAACCCAAAAAATGAGGTATGACGGGGAATATAGAGAGAATAAATAGAAAATGTAGCAAATATATATTAACATTATATTGTTAATAACTATTTTATTAAATAATATATCGTAGAGAATATATTATTATATTTGCGTCATGTATATACAATATTGCACCCATAAACAAAATGGGAAGTAGAGACACAAAATTTTGTGTCTCTACTTCTTATTATGTCGGAAATACAGGGAATCCGGCAAAATCAAAACGGAAGTGGAAGATAGACAAGGGATAGAATATGTTACTGCATTTAGAGAAGAAATACGTTGCATGATAAATGAAGACACCATTCAATCGAATTTGTTTTCAAAAGATATCGAAGAAGAATTAAAGTTGATAAAATTAATTATCCTTCAAATAAACAAACACCATGAGAAAATAAAAATCACTGAATTAACAGATATTCAAAAGGAAATTTTTAAAGAGTTAAAAATAAAACTGGAATTATTATTTGAGTAGCAAATAAATTAAAAAAATATTTGCTGAAACCATTATAAATCCTATAAAATTAAAAGTAATATCCGATAAAAATTATTAATTATGGGGAATATCAGTTTTGTGCGGTGGGTAAAAAATAAAAAAACTCAGGTCAGCATGTAGGTCGGCTTTATGGTCTTGTCAATATTTCTTTTTTTCTGTCCTTTCACAATGGATTACTTTCTATTTTAGTCCTGTCGTCTGTCTTTTTACACTTGTTGATAACGGTTCGCAGCTAAGTTTTCGGCAGCCCTTCAACTTATCAGCGAAGTACAAATATATCTATTCCCCACAAACCTATCAACATAGCTGTGGGGCTTCTGAAACATAGGTACTGTTATTGTTCGGTGCATTTCTCAATATTTGAATTCAAACTTTCTGTTACTAAATTTAAAATATTTCATAATTATTTAGTACTGTTTTCGCAAATTCAGAATTACTTATGTCATTCATTTTTTGTATCAACTTGCCTCAAATCAATGCATTTTAATTCAACTATTCTTTTAAATTCATTACAATTCAATCTTACTAATTCTATTTCAAACAAATCATTTCTGCTAATATTATAACCCTTACTTTTTTCTTGAAGGAGTTTGTCTTCAATATAGGCAAGGTTTCTAATTCTATTTGATTCTTCAAAGTTCATTAATTTCATTTTTTTTCTACCGATATTTTCGAACTTTGAGTTTAAATAAACATTATTCCTTCTTACAAATATTTGTGAATTAATTCCTTTATATAAAGTATCATTTACATTATATTTATATAAAATCTCACTGCTTTTTAAGACATAAGCATCGGTATAATAATTATTATAATATTCCACTTTCATTGTGTCTTTAGTACAATCTATTAAAATGACCGTTCTTCCAGGAAGAAATCCTTTTGCACAATAATAATAATCACTCAAATTAATTTGTTTTTGTCCTAAAATGGTATTAGAAAATAAACACATTATGAGAATTATATATAATTTATTTCTCCAAAATTGAACTAATTCGAGTTCTAACTTATTCCTGATATTTTTTCTCAGATATTTTATTGAGTTCATTTTTTCAATAGTTATCGCGCGTTTGTACTTCCAACTGTTTTTTTACTTTTTTAGTAACAGAATCATAGTTTCTGCAATTTTAGCACTGAACCATAACATCTGTGTAAACTTACCATTACGTTTATATTTTCATTATCCACCGTGGAGT
>CAYSIN010000073.1:0-14399 GCA_964431135.1 uncultured Bacteroidales bacterium | reverse complement strand
AAGATTAAAATGAGTTTTTAAGGGACGACTAAATATAATATTGTACAGATGAATGTAACTTAGTATTAGAAGTGCCCTTAAACTATTTCTCATCAATTTATTCTTTTAGCCAATTTTGTTGCATTTTTTCATAATAATCTACTAAAAATTGAGATGCATGCAAGTATGATTCGTTAAATGTTTTCCCCATACCAAGATTACATGCCATCGCAGACGAAAGTGTGCATCCCGTTCCGTGACTGTATTGAAAATTTTTCTTTGGTCGCTTATATTGCAATACATCGGTTGGACTAACTAATGCTTCGCATAAATTGGTGCCGCTAAAATGTCCGCCTTTAATTAATATAGATGTCTTCCACTGTTTGCATACTTCTTTGGCTATGTTGATGGCTTGGTTTATGGAAGAAAAATGTTGATTTGTCAGCAATTCAAATTCAATTTTGTTGGGTGTAATAAGTTCTGTAAGCGGAAACAATGTTTCTTTCATTACATCGTAGGAGGAATTATTTAAAAAAGATGCTCCACTGGACGAAAACAAAACTGTATCAAGTACTACATGGCAAGGTGTATATTTTTTTAAGCAGGATACAATAATGTTTAGGTTTTCGTGGCTGCAAATGGCTCCTATTTTTACGGTTTTTACAGGGAATGATTCAAAACATTGCTCTATTTGCTCTTTTAAAAGTTCAGGTTTAACGGGTTCAACCTTGTAAACATTATAAAAATCTTGAACAGTAATGCCTGTAATAGCCGATAGTGGCCAATATCCGTATTGATATGCTACCTTAATATCTTGCTGAATGCCTGCACCACCACTGTTATCCGATGCGGCGATGGTTAAAAAATAATTCATCACAAATTTCTGTCGTTTTTTACAGCGCATAAATTACCGCACATAGTACAATGGTCTTCGTCGCTACTTTCCGATTCCATTTTTCTTTTTTGTGCCAGTTCCGTATCCATGGCATATTGGAATATGGTTTGCCAGTCAAGTTCACGGCGGGCTTTTGACATAGCATAATCGCGTTGACGACTGCCTTTTATGTTTTTTACAATATCGGCACTGTGTGCCGCAATTCTGCTCGCCATGACACCTTGTTTTACATCGTCAACGGTGGGAAGACAAAGGTGTTCGGCAGGTGTAACGTAACACAAAAAGTCAGCACCATGAATTGCTGCCACAGCACCACCAATAGCGCCAACAATATGGTCGTAGCCGGGCGCTATATCGGTTACTAATGGCCCTAACACATAAAAAGGTGCTTGATGACATAATCGTTTCATCAGTTTGACATTGGTTTCTATCTGGTCAAGTGGTACATGACCTGGACCTTCGACCATAACCTGTACTCCTTTTTCACGTGCGCGGTCAACCAATTCTCCCAATGTTAACAATTCAGCAATCTGCCCACGGTCGGTGGCATCGGCACCACAACCGGGACGCAATCCGTCACCCAAACTAATCGTTACATCATATTTCAGACAAATCTCAAGAATTCTATCATATTGTTCGTACAATGGATTTTCTTTGTCGTTATCTACAATCCAGCGTTTCAATAATGAACCGCCACGACTGACAATTCCCATTACTCTTTCATCATGCTCTAAAAAGGAAATGGACGACCGTGTTACCCCACAATGAAGTGTCATAAAATCTACTCCCATTTGTGCCTGCGTTTCTATTTCGATAAATAATTCTTCTGGGTGCAGTTCCGATATTTTTTTCCCCTGAGACAATAATCGGGTGGCAACACTATAAATAGGAACAGTACCAACCATGACGGTTGAACTGGAAATAATCCGCTGTAAAATTTTGTGAAGGTCACCACCTGTTGACAAGTCCATAATAGCATTGGCACCGTAATGGATGGCTGTTTTCATCTTATCCATTTCTTCCTTGAAATTGCAATGCTTTTCGGAAGTACCGATATTGGCATTGATTTTTGTGGATAATCCGTTGCCTATTCCTTGGGCAGAAAATGCGTGATAAATATTTTTTGGAATGACTATCCGTCCCTCAGCAACTTCGTCTCTCAGCCATTCGGCATTGACTTGTTCCTTGGTGGCTACTTGGTTCATTTCATCGGTAATAATGCCTTTTTTGGCTTTTAACATTTGTGTACTCATATTTTTTTATTTAATGTTTTTAATTTCTTATAATTATCTATTTCATTTTTTAACTGCTTGGCTGCGAACATGGGGTTTTCTGCTGATGATATGGCTGATACCACAGCGATGCCACTTACATCACACGATATTACTTGCGAAACGTTATGCATATTTATTCCACCAATAGCCATCGTGGGATGCTTGGAAAGCGATGCCATTTCCTTAACTTTTTCCAATCCCAGTGGCATGGCTGTATCTGTCTTTGTGGGTGTAGCAAAAACGGGTGATAATCCTATATAATCTATATTCATTGAGTTGGAATCAATAACTTGTTGAACATTTTCTACCGATAGTCCAATAATTTTTTCTTTTCCCCATAAGCGACGGACAACTTGCCACGGTATATCGCTTTGTCCAATATGTATTCCATCTGCATTGACTGCCATGGCAATATCCAGTCTGTCGTTGATAATAAGTGGAATATGATAGTGTTGGAGTAACTGTTTTATGGCCATGGCAAGTTCGTAAAAATCCTTGCTACTACATGTCTTTTCACGCAACTGCACCATAGTAACACCACCCTTAATGGCTTGTTCAATCACATATTCCAATGGATGTCCAAGCGACAGTGTTCTATCGGTAACCAGACATAAACTCCAGTCCACATTTTGCATAAATTATACAATTAAGGTTTGTTCAATATCCATGAATGACAAATTGAAAAGTGTATCGAGAAAATGAACCTGCAATGAACCGGGTCCGTTGGATTTTTTTACAGCCATTTCACCGGCAATACCCATAACAGCCATAGCATGGGTAGCAGCCTGCAAATAGTTTCTGTTTACAGCAGCAAATGCTCCTGTCAGAGCCGATGCCGTACAACCCAAACCGGTTACCTTAGTCATCATTACAGAACCATTTTTTACTTCTTCTACCATTGAACCATCGGTTATATAATCTATAGCGCCGCTAATAGTAACAACGGTATTGTATTCATGAGCCAGCCATTGGGCTGCATCAATTGCCGATTCGGAAGTTGCCACACTGTCCACTCCTTTTGTTTTATTTATGCTTGATGTAAGTGCAAGTATTTCGGATGCATTACCTCTGATAATAGAGGGCTTGCATTCTTTGATAATTTGCAAACATGTGTTAGTGCGGTAGTTCGTAGCACCAGCACCAACCGGATCCAATACAACTGGAATACCTTTGCTGGATGCTGTTTTTCCAGCAATCATCATAGCATCTATCCATTCATTGCTTAATGTACCGATATTTATAACTAGTGCAGCAGAAATGGATGCAATATCGGCTACTTCATCTAAGGCATGAGCCATAATAGGCGATGCCCCCAGTGATAATAATGCATTGGCTGTATTATTCATCACCACATAGTTGGTAATGTTGTGTACCAACGGGGAAGTTTCTCTGATTTTTTTTAAATCATTCCATAAGAGTTCCTTATTTATCATAGATATTACGTATTAGTTATTTTTTTATTCCCTCCTTCATTTATATTTTAAATAAACAGTGGGAACAACTTCGTGTAAATTTCCTTACTTCCCTACGCAGGCATTATCCTGATCAGGTAAAAAGGGTATTATCTCAACCAAAATAGGTACCCCCAGTTTATTTTTTACAAAGGTAAAAATTTATTTTGAAAATATTACTGATTGATGAATAAAAATTTTTTGATAAATTAATCGGGTTAAGTAAATGGGAAAAATATCATTGTGTTTTAAAATGATATTCCATTTTATTGTATTGAAGCCAAAGTTGCTTGTTGGATAAACGCAAAATTTCCCATTTAATAGTGCTATCGGGAGCATTTTGTTTTTTCATTTCTATCTCTAAATCGATTTGTCCTGTAAACTTCCATGTTCCTATATAACCCGTACTTTCGTTAAAACTGCCATCATCAGAAAAAGTCATGACAGAAGTAGGCAGATGGTCGGAAATAACAGTATTTTGCTCTGTATTTACAATGGCTTCATACACCCACGAATGGCATATTCGTTTTGTTTTGGAACGAAAAGTAAAGACAGGTCCATCTACAAACTTTGTGCAAGACGTACCTATAAAAAGAATTAAGAATAACCAAACTCCGATGCGTTTCATATTATATTGATTCGTTGTTGCAAATATATCAAAAAAAATTGTAACGCATAAATTGAAATATGAATAGTTATTAATTAAAGCCAGCGTATTTTTTGGTGTCGGTTCTTGGGTTAATACAAATGACGGGTGTTTTTGAAGTATTTGCAATTATCTGTTGTTCGTCTGCACCAAAAAGATAATCGGTAAAACTCGGGGCTTTGGTAGTCATAATGAGTAATCCGTTGGCATCAACCTTATTTGAAAACTCGATAATGGAATCAGCAAACTTTTTTCCTGCGGGTGCTATTTGAATTTTATATTTAATTTCACGTTCATCAAAATATTTTTTAGCAAAGGATAAATTGGCTTTAACTTTTTTGAGCAATGCTTCATTGGTAATATTAACCAGATATAAAATCATTTCGGAATTAAAATAGGAAGCAAGATAGTTCGCCCATCTCAGTTTTTCCTTATTTTCAATAGTAAAATCTATGGGGACAATTATTTTGGAAAAATAGTTGTTGGTAACAGGTTTTTCTTGAACTACAATAAATGGGACAACCGAATTGGCAATTACTTTAATAGCCTTGCTGCCAATAAGTTTTTGCATACCCGACATACCGTGAGTTCCCATTACAACAAAAATAGAACCTGTGCTTTCTGCTTCCTCTTTAATAGCATCATATATATTTCCATTTTTGGCAGAATATTCAACTTCTACCGATTTTGGTAAACCTGTTTTCGACACAAAATCTTTTAATTGTTCCATCGCATTTATGATATCTTTTTCCTTGCTTACCACATTAAAGGCAATCATTTTGGCATTCAGTTTTTCAGATAAAATGGCTGCATGATGTAATGCATTCGCTGCTACTTCCGTAAAATCACACGGTACTACTAAACTTTTTTTATTTTTTTCCATAACGATAGTATAATATTTGTAATAAGATTAACTTTGTGAAATTTTTTGGCAAAAATAAACATAAATACGGAATTGAAAAAGTACATAGTCATAATATTTTTTCTGTTGACCTCCAAAGTGTATGCTCAGTACAAAGATTACGGGTTTCCGTTTGTACAGAATTATCCTCCCAAATCGTACGGTTATGAAAGTCAAAATTTCTCTATCTCGCAAGATAGGAATGGATATTTATTTGTAAGCAATGTCAGTGGTATTCTTCAATATAACGGGGACAAATGGAAATTAATTCCAGCGCAGGGGTTGCCAAAACTTATTGTTGGTGATGATGGTATTGTGTATGCTGGCTTGCACGAAGATTTTGGTATGCTTAAACAAGATGAAAAAAATCAATTTGTTTTTCAATCACTAATAAAGGACCAAAAAATAAAAGCACAAATTGGCGATGTAGCAAATATGGTTTCATACAGAAATGAAATTTTATTTCTTGGAAAATCATCCTACTTATATGTGTATAATCGACGAAACTTAAAAGTGCTTGACAGTACATGCCATTCAATCAATTTTTTTAAAGTTGGTAATAAGTTGTTTATTTTTAAAGAACCAGGCGGCTTATTTCAATATGCCAACGGAGATATGATATTATGGCTTAGTTCATTATCACTAAACAATAAAATTATTCAGTTTTTATTGCCCTATCATGATAAATTTTTGTTGAAGTTTCAATCGGAAAAGACCTTTTACGTTTTGACCAGTGGTGGTGAATTATTTCCCTTTCCAAATAAAGTAGAAGATTATATAGAAGAACATCAATATTCATGCAGTTTATTGTCCAATGATTCAGTATTTGTATTTGGTACCAAACTGGGTGGTATTATCGGGATGAATTATAACGGTGATGCTCTTTTTGAATTATCTACCGAAAATCTGTTGACGAATGACAATGTCAATGCCTTATATTTTGATAAATGGAACAATTTATGGCTTGCACTCAACAATGGATTAGCCCGCATAGAACTTTCTTCATCATTTACATACTTTAATGCTATTAATGGAGTTAAAGGTGGCATTTCAGATATTTGTCGTTTTAAAGAGGTGCTTTATTTGGCTACTACACAAGGTGTACGCTTTTTAAATAATGCAGATATTAATCAACAAATAATTCATGGAAATACTTTCAGCATATTGCCCGGCATACAAGAAGATTGCAACAAATTGCTCCCCACCCCTTATGGGTTATTCGTTAGTACTGATAATGGATTATATTTTCAGGATTTATCTTTAAATATTAAAAAAATTGAGTCCAATATTGCTTTTGAAGATTTTTTTCCACTCGATTCTTTATATCAAAATATTTTAGTTTGCTGTAGTTATGGATTGTCTATCATTCAGTTTGAAAAGATTATTCCAACGATAAACCTGTTAAATCTTGGTTTTACTAGCGAAATTCGCACTATTGCCAAAGATGTGGATAATACGTTCTGGTTGGGGACCGACTATAACGGTATTTACCATATTCGGTTTGACCCGTCATCACTTACAGGTTCTCTTATCAAGCATTATAAACCTGTTGACGTATTTGGTAGCAATGGTTGGATTGATGTTTATACTACTTCTATAGGTGCTATTATTAGTTCTCAAAAAGGATTATGGCATTTTAACAAGAAAAAGAACATTTTTGAAAAAGACACGATATTAGTCAAGCATCCCAATCAATGGATATTCCCACTTATAGAAGATTCCTATCATAACATCTGGTTTAGTTCGGGTATCGAAGGTATTTATGAAAAAGAAACAGCCGTTGCTTATTTTAATAGTGATTTTTCATACAGTATCCTGAAAGACCCTTTTAGAATTATTAAAGACTATACTATTGAATCTATTTATCCCGATAAAAATGCCGTTACATGGTTTGGTACTTTTGATGGATTGATTCGTTTTGACGCTAAAAAATTATCACAAGATACGAATAAACTTGTATTAATCATTTCTCAAATTATTACAGGAAAAGATACCTTAAACAAGGAAAATATTTTTGGTGGATTGAGTTTAAATATGTCAAAGCCCGTTATTACATACAAAAATCATAATATTATTTTTGAGTTTATTGCTCCCTATTACGACGGGAACACTAATATTCAGTATCAATATTATCTGGAAGGATTTGACAAGCAATGGTCAGACTGGACTCATTCAACCCGTAAGGAATATACAAATCTATTCGAAGGGAATTATGTTTTTCATGTCAAAGCCAAAAATCTGTATGATACGGTTTCTAATGAAATTCGATTTTCATTTACCATAAAGCCACCTATTTATCGAACATGGTTTGCCTATTTATTTTATATTATATTAATAGTAAGTCTGGTCATTATGATTTTTCAACGACGTGCCTATAATTTTGCACAGGAAAAACATAAACTGGAAACCATATTGAACGAAAGGACACGCGAACTGGCTGACCAGAAAGAACGTGCCGAAGAATTAATAAAAAATATTTTACCCGAAGAAACAGCCAGAGAATTGCGTGATAAAGGAAAAGCCAGTAAGAAAAAATACAAACAGGTATCGGTTTTATTTAGCGATGTGCAAGGTTTTACACATATTGCCGAAAATATGTCGCCCGATATGTTAATTGATGAATTAAATGTTGTATTCAAGGCATTTGACGATATATGCGATACTTTTGGCATTGAAAAAATTAAAACGATAGGAGATGCCTATATGTGTGCTGGTGGTGTGCCGAAGGTCAATAGAACCAACCCTGTGGACATTGTTTTGGCAGCACTCAACATGCAAGACTATATAATTAATAATAAGGAGCAATTCAAATATAAGTGGGCTATCCGTATTGGTATTCATACAGGACCTGTCGTTGCTGGCGTGGTAGGCAGTAAAAAGTTTACTTATGATATCTGGGGCGATACGGTTAACATTGCTTCACGTATGGAATCGTCGGGTGTGGCAGGAGAAATCAATGTGTCAGGAACAACGTATGACCTCGTAAAAGATTATTTTATTTGCGAATACCGAGGTAAACTGCCTGTTAAGTACAAAGGCGAAATTGATATGTACTTTATCAAATCCATACGTCCTGAGTTTTCTATGGATGGCAAAGGCATAGAACCGAATGATAAGTTTTGGCTGAAATTGCAGTTTTTGCGTTTTGAAGACCTGGAAGAATTTGTACTTTCCAAATTGGAACATGCCTTACCCAATAATCTGTATTATCACAACGTTAAACATACGATTGATGTTATGGTACAGGTAGAAATTCTGGGTTTGGGCGAAAGCATCTCACGTGAAGAAATGCTATTACTAAAAACAGCCGCACTGTTTCACGATTATGGCTTCGTTTCGGGCTATGATGAACACGAAGAATTAAGCATTAAGCATGCCCGAGAAATATTGCCCGACTATAAATATTCACCTAAACAAGTAGATACTGTTTGTAACCTCATATTGGCAACCAAGTTCCCGCCAAAGCCAACCAATAAATTAGAAGAAATATTGTGTGATGCCGATTTGGATTATTTGGGAAGAAGCGATTTTATCCCTGTTTCACAAAATTTATTCCGCGAACTTTATGAACGTGGCAAAATAAGGTCTATTGAAGAATGGAATAAAATGCAATATGAATTTATCCGTGTTCATCAGTATTATACTGAAACTGCCAAAAAAATGAGGAACGTAAATAAAACAAATCAAATGGAAGAATTGGACAAAATGATTTAATTCTGTTTGAATAATGTTGAGATGAAAAAGAGATTATATATATCCTTGACCGTTATTTTTATAGTACTGTTTTTTGACCAGTTATTAAAATGGTATGTGAAAACACATTTTATGATTGGCGAGAGTTATAGAATTTTCAGTTGGTTTTATATTCATTTTATTGAAAATCCCGGTATGGCTTTTGGAATTACATTTTCCGAGGGTGATATTGGAAAAATTGCACTGTCACTATTGCGAATAGCAGCCGCCATTGTTATCGGTATTTATCTATATATCTTAATAAAAAAAGAAACCAACATTGTTTTTATAATCTCCATGTCGCTTATCTGGGCTGGTGCTATGGGAAATATTATCGACAGTTTATTCTATGGAATGATTTATAATTCAAGCGAAGGACAAATAGCACAATTGTTCCCAGCATCTGGAGGTTATGCTCCCTTTCTTCACGGCAAAGTAGTAGATATGCTTTATTTTCCACTCATAGAAGGTCATTTTCCACATTGGTTCCCTGTATGGGGCGACGAATCTTTCCTTTTTTTTCGCCCCGTATTTAACCTTGCCGATTCATCTATTACCGTGGGCGTTATTTTATTAATTCTTTTTTATAATAAAATTTTTCCTAAAAAAAATGATAATTCAAAAAATATGTTGTAATATTGTAACCATAATTTTTAACCCAACGTTATGAATAAGTTTTTTATTGTTTTGCTTTTTGGAACCGCTGTTTTATGGGGCTGTAATGGTCGTCAGAATCAACAACTTTCTGAAAACGACAGTCTCAAAACAGAAAAAGATACGATGCATTCCAATCGTGTCAAAAAAATATTTTACAATGTTCCGTCTCCTATAGAGATGACATCCGTAATTCAGCGAAGTGGTGCACAATATCGTGCCGATATTCTTTGTCCCTATAAGAATATCAATAAATATACTTCGCTTTCTAAACAAGCCATTATGCTTGGTGTTTATGGAAGCGATTTGTCGTATGTTCGTTTGTTTGAACAAATTCAAACCGCCATGAACTACTTAACTTCCATAAAAAAACTGTGCGATGCAATTGAAATTCCACAGGAACAGGGTTCACTTGCCATCCAACGCATGGAAAAAAATATCAACAACAAAGATTCGCTGTTGCAAATTATTTCCGATACCTATGCCGCTGCCGATATTTATCTGAAAGATAATGACCGCGGAAATACGGCTACGTTGGTTATTTTAGGCGGTTGGATTGAAACATTATTCATTGCCACCAGTATTGCCGAATATTCCAATCCATCCAATAAAGAAATTGTGGACCGTATTGCCGAACAGAAACTCTCATTGCAGAATCTGATTGAACTAATGAAAGCATATCCCGAAGATAAGGATTTACAATCGTACTTGCCTTCTATTGAAGATTTGAAAAAAGTATATGATGAAGTTCAGATTGAATATGTTAAAGGAAATGTGGTTACCGATAAGGATAAAAAATTGACCACTATTTACAGTGTAGCCAAAATTGATTTTAACATCGAAACCTTTAAAAAAATAAAAAACCTTGCCAAACAAATTCGTACAAACTTAATAAATTTTTAATTTTATGAAGACAACAGGAATAGTAACTGCGTTTATATGTTGTTGCATGATCGCCGTAAATGGCTATTCACAATGCAAAGGATTTACCAAAAAGGAATGTGTTCCTTCTATTAAGCCATTTACTTATAATGGACAATTAAATATGGCAGTCCTTAATCCAGGTGATGTAGCAGAGTTGGTTGTTACATTTTACCAGGGGCAGGATTATCGTCTGTTTGTTTGCTCACAAGAAAATTTAGGTAAAGTAGAATTTAAACTTCTCGATTCGGAACGAAATACATTATTTTATAATAAAGACCATGACTATGTAAAGCATTGGGATTTTCATTCCAACGCTACACAGCAATTAATTGTACAGGTTAGAGTTCAGCCATCGGAAGAAGAAAATCCTGTTACCGCCAGCGGATGCGTTTCTATTTTAATAGGATTTAAAGAATAATACCACTCTGCTAATCCAGTTTTATTCATTTTGTAACTATTCACCCCCTCTCGTCATTGCGAGCATAGCGAAGCAATCTCACCATACAGCTACTTCTTCATATAATACCCAACCACTAATCCCGTCTCGTCATAATTGACGAGATTGTCTGGATTTGCGTGTTTTGGCTAATGCCGACAGACTAACCGGTTTAATACCGATATTTGGAAAAACCTCAAGGTTTAGCCGGAAATAAAGCCTAGAAAAACCTTGAAGGTTTAGCCGGTATCCTTACTCGTCTCGTCAGCAATGACGAGACCAAAAACGATTTTTTAAGGAGCGACTCTATATTCTCTATTTGTTTATCATTTTTTTTAAAACGGTTTCATATTGTGTTGCAATATTTGACCATGAAAACTTTGCTTTGAAATCATCCATATATCGTTCGCTGACAAATGTTTTTGTAAGATACTGCTCAAAATAAAATGTCTGGATGGCATTAGCAATTTGTCTGTCGTTATAAAGAGGAACCAGTTTCCCATTTTTACAGCACGACAACAATTCTGTATTTCCACTCACAGGAGTAGTAATAAGAAACAATCCCGCAGAAAGTGCTTCCAAATTGCTGATAGACATTCCTTCCATTAGTGAAGGCATAACCATAATGTGGGCTCTTTCGTAATATTTCCACACGTCTTTATTATCTATCCAGCCTGTCAGTTTTACATGGCTAAGTTTATACTTTACTATGGAACGTTCAATTTTATGCCTGAGTTTTCCGTCTCCTATCATGTATGCCTGATATGGAATTTGCATTTTAGAAACGCGATGCAATGCCTTAACAAAAACAAGTGGATTTTTTTGAGTAACAAATCTGCCTGCAAAAAGTATAGTAAGTGGGGTTCCTTTTCTAATTTCAAAATTGACAGGTTGAGGAGTTATGCCATTGGGTATTAATATAACGCTGGACGATTTTCGTTTTCCGACAAAAGCGTCGGCATTACGTTTCATATATGAACTCTGTACAAAAATAAAATCAGCGTTTCGACAAAATTTCTTTATAAGTGGATACGTAAAAAGATGATAAAAAAACATTTGCTTCTTAAAAAACCATGGGATATCGTGTCCGTGAGATATAATGCAATAATGCAATCCAAACAGATGGTTTATTTTAAAAGCAAGCCAGCCACCCGGAATAGTAAAGTTGGCAAAGCAAATATCATAATCTTTCGACAACGGCTTTTGCTTTAAATATTCCCATGCTTTGTTTAGCCAGTCATACATTTCAATTGGATTGGACTGAAAGCGTTCTTTTCGTTTTGATTTGATACGAATAATACGAGGCTTGTTGGGTAAATATTCTTCTTCTACAAGTCCATCAAACCATGAAGTAATAACAGTAACAGGATGTCCTAGCGTTGTTAACTCTTCGGAAATATGTTGCGATATTCTTCCAGCACCTCCTCCCAGCGGTGGGTATTCATAATTGAGCATTAGAATCTTCATGCACGTCAATATTCTTGGTCTGTTCTAATATGTATAAGGGTCGTCCTTTAACTTCTTCGTATATTTTGCCAATATATTCTGCCATAAACCAAATAAAAATAAACAGAACGCCAATCAAAATGTAATTTACTACCGCCAGCCATTCGAGCAACTTGTAAAATTGATTGTCAAAGAAGAAACGATAGCCAAGGTAAATTAAAAAGATGATACCGCTGAAAATAATGCAAACACCTGCTACAAGTCCTATACGAAGTGGCAAAAGCGAAAAGTTAAGTAGTCCGTTCATGGCAAAACGAAACATCTTGAGCCAGTTGAACTGCGATTTTCCTTTTCTACGGCAAGGGCGAACGTAATCAACAATGGCATAGTCATAACCCAACCATGGAACAAGTCCACGCAAATAGCGACTGTGTTCCCTTAATTGACGTAGTTTACAGGCAATATCCTTGTCGATAAGCCTGAAATCGCCAATATTTCCTTTTATTTTTATTTCGCTTGCCTTATGCAAAAGGGAATAATACATTTGAGCCGTAATACGCTTTAAAAAACGGTCATGCCTATATGAACGACGTGCATACACTATTTTGGCACCGCTTTCCCACTTTTCTATAAGTAAGGGAACGATTTCCGGTGGGTCTTGAAAATCACCATCCATGGTAATGATGGCATCGCCCTGCGCATAATCTATGCCTGCCGTTAAAGCAGCCTGATGTCCAAAATTACGTGTAAACGAAAGTACCTTTACATTTTTATTCTTTTCTGAAAGGTCAAATAAATATATCAAAGATTTGTCTTGGCTGCCATCGTTCACAAAAATATATTCTTTCTCATAAGGTAAATTTTTTAAAGTATCGCATAATGCCTGATGCAGAGCAACTATATTTTGTTGTTCATTATAAATTGGAATTACAATGGAAACTAATTTGGACATTCATCTTTCGATTATGATTATCTGCAAAAGTAAAAAATATTTTTGAACAGAATACAAATTTACGTTGGTTGAATAAAATATATATCTTGGGCATAATGAACAAGTTCCTGAGAAGAAATTTTTTGAAGACGAGAATTAGTCAGCACAAATGTTTCGTATCCAAGTGATTGCATAAGTGCAAGCGTCTCATTTCTCATAGTGTAACTGAGTTCGCATTGAATAACAGGCTTAAATTTCTTCAATGTCGTTTGCATATTTGAAAATACATAATATTCATAGCCTTCGACATCACATTTAATAAAATCAATTGTTGTATAATCGTCAAAAAGTTCATCGGGAATACGCATTTCTACGTCAAATGTTTTTGCAATATTTTCTTTTTTTTCACTGTTAAGTATGTGTGTCATACCATGATGAATGATACCATTTACTTTGGGCAAGCCCATTTGAATTTTTTTGTTTTCACCACCCAACGCATACGGCAATAATTTGTATTGATGTTGAATTTTTTTTGGCAAATTTTTAAGCAATACTTTTCTAAAAAGAGGTATGGGTTCAACGCCAACAACATGACCATTGGGAGCAGCATATTTACAAAGAAAATAGGAATAATATCCTACGTTGGCACCAATATCAATGCACGAAAAGCCCGGATGAATAATTTTTTTTAAAAAAAATAATTCGGGATACTTCTTTTTTTGAAATCCGCATCGAATAAGAAATAGATATATTTTACTGATAATTCGCAAATAACTTTCTAATCCTGCTATTCCTAATAATAATTTTCTTAGAATTTTCATTCCTTTACTTCTTCAAAATCAACATATTCACCTTCGTCGGGCTTAATGGTATTTTGTGTGTTTTTGCTGTTTGTTTTTTTTGGAGATGAAGAGGATTTTGAAAATTTTCTATTTATTTTCCAAAGTGTATGTTTTACAATAAAAAGAACGATTAGTAACGTTATAAATGCTAATAAAAAGAAAAATCCTATGAGACGAAATATGAACATTTATTTTTTTTTCAAAGGTACGAAAAAATAATGTGAGAATGTGAAAATGTGAAAATGTGAGAATGTGAAAATGTGAAAATAAGAAAATGTGAGAATGTGA
>CAYSIN010000072.1:0-14866 GCA_964431135.1 uncultured Bacteroidales bacterium | reverse complement strand
TAACACGCCATGTCTGGCTCGCCGGTGAACTTTCCCTACGCACTATGTTTATATGGAGAGTGATGTTGCATTAGAAATTTTTACGTAAAAAAACAAGCAAGCAGGGATAGGTAGAAGCCGAAAAGCTGTTTGAACGAAGTGAGTTCTTTTCGGCTGTGGCTGGGGATTGCTATGTTTTTAGGAAAAATTTCTTCAGCAACGAGTTTTTTCTTTTGGGAACTTTTCTTTTTTGCGGAAAAAAAGAAAAGTACAAGAAAGTGGAATTATACAAAAACAATTTTTTAAGGGATGACTAATTACATAACTGATAGGTGATTTGTCCAAGATTTTCGACATCGATGTGGAATCATTAATGGAAAAATTATTCTCTGAAAATGAGAATATTGCAAAATACATAAATTTTGAAAGCCTATCGCATGCAAGTTAATGGAGGAGCTTGCGAAAGTTGAATTAAGAAAAATATGAACAATTTTTTAAGCCATAAATAATTATATGTGATTGATTATCTTTATGTTAAACAAAGTTATCAACATTTTTTTTGTAACCCATAAAAAAAATGTATTTTATTAAAAATATATATACTAATTTTGCACCCGATAACCAATAAATTTTTGCTTATGAAAAAAGTAACAGTATTAGTAAGTGCTTTAATGTTAGTAGCATTTGTTTCAAATGCTCAGGAGTTAAAAAACAAACAAGGTGTGCCTATATTGCCAGCAGCCGGCGATTATGCCATTGGAATAGATGCAACACCTATTTTCAATTTCTTCGGAAATTTTGTAAAAATCAACAGTGGTGCTGCTTTTAATGACCCCAGTGCTTGGAATTTTGTAAATGGAACCAACGCTATTTATGGTAAATATTTTGTAGATGCCACTACTGCCTATCGTGCCAATATCCGTTTAGGTATTGGTTCTGTAACACAAAAGAATTATGTAATACAGGATGGACAGGCAGACCCAACCGTTACCGTTGAAGATAAATATACGTTGGGAACTAAGAATATAGTTATTGGAGCAGGTTTAGAAAAACGCCGTGGCGTAAGTCGTTTCCAAGGTTTTTATGGTGCTGAAGCACAAATCATGTTAGGCAGTCAAAAAGATAAATATACTTATGGAAATGCTTTTTCAAGTACCAATACTACTCCTACTACTACTAATTTCGGGACCAATATTGATGGTGCAAACAGAATAACTGAAAATAAAGCCGGTAGTACTTTTGGAATTGGACTTCGTGCTTTTGTAGGTGTTGAATATTTTATTGTACCTAAATTATCTGTTGGTGGTGAATTTGGTTGGGGATTAATTTTTGGTTCCCAGGGCGATGGAGAAAAAACAGAAGAAGGTTGGGATGCCGCTAATACAACGATTAAAACTTACAAGATTAAAACAGGAGGTGGCAGTCAATTTGGGTTCGATAACGACAACTTTGGTGGTTGCATTTATATGATGTTTCATTTTTAATACATAAAACCTTATTTCATAAAAGGCTGTCTGTTTTCGGACAGCCTTTTTTGTTGTTCGGCATTTATAATGTAGTTTTGCATGATGAAAAACGAAACGTACATACATCGTTTAGAACAAATACACGATTTTGACCATCTCGAAATTATTGCTCGTTTTGTGGTAGAAGGTTTTATTACAGGCTTGCACAAAAGTCCCTATCATGGCTTTTCGGTTGAGTTTGCCGAACATCGCCAATACAACACAGGCGAAAGTACACGCCATATAGACTGGAAACTCTATGCCCGTACTGACCGATTGTATGTGAAGAAATTTGAAGAAGAGACTAATCTCCGCAGTTATCTGGTTCTGGATACATCATCCAGCATGATTTTCCCCTATCAAAGTGTGGAAAAAGTATCCAAACTGGCTTTTTCGGTCATTAGTGCAGCAGGATTAATACATCTTTTACGAAACCAGCGGGATGCAGTAGGACTTATGTTTTTCAATGAAAATATAGATTTAATGACATCTGCACGCATTTCACAACTTCACGAAAATTATTTGTTTGCACAATTAAAACAACTTTTGCAACCATACGATGTTCATTCATCCAAAACAAGCAACATTAGCCAAGCACTGCATTTTTTAGCCGAAAATGCACATAAACGTTCGTTGATAATGCTTTTTAGTGATATGTTTTCGGATGATACTGAAGAAGAATTGTTTTCGGCATTGCAACATCTTCGTTTCCGCAAACATGAAGTTATTTTATTTCATATATTGGATAAAAAACTGGAAGTGAATTTTGAATTTAGCAATCGTCCCTATAAGTTCATTGATTTGGAAAGTAAAACAGAACGAAAACTGAATCCCAATGAAATAAGAAATGCTTACCAACAAAAAGTGTCGCACGTTGCTCAAACATTAAAAGAAAAATGTACACAATATCAAATCGATTTCATAGAAGCCGATATTAACGAGGATTTTTCGCAAGTTTTACTGCCTTATTTATTGAAAAGAAACAAGTTGTTTTGAATGGTGAGCCATTCGGGATATTGAATAAAAAGAGTTTTTGTCTGTTCAATATCCTGAGATATATGATGTTTTAGCAAATCAAGCGAATCAAATTTTATATCGCTACGAATAAAATCAAAAAAGAAAACATTAACAGCCTTATCGTACATTTCATCATTAAAATCAAACAGATGAACTTCCACACTCAAAGGGTGTTCCGACATATCTACGGAATGCCTGTAACTAATGCTCGCAATTCCTTTATAAAAAATTTTTTCTGCTTCAACCAATACAGCATAAACACCTGTGGCAGGGATTATTTTATCTTCATCGTCTATTTGAAGGTTGGCTGTGGGAAATCCGAGTTTACGTCCCAGTTTCATCCCATTAACAACGGTGGCATGAATAAAAAAAGGATAGCCGAGCATTTCATTGGCTTGCTGTATATTGCCTGCCTCCAATGCGTTTCTTATTTTGGTTGAACTTATAGTTAAATGATGATAATAAAAGGCTTCTACCCGATGAACATGAAAATGAAATTCCGTTGCCATTTCTTTCAACATATCATAAGAGCCTTCCCTATTTTTACCAAATTGATGGTCATATCCAATAATCAAATCATGTAATGCCAACTGTTTTAATAAATGTTCTTTTATAAACTCCTGAGCAGATTTTTGAGAAAATTCTTTGGTAAACGTTTGAACATAAACATAATCTACTCCCAATTGTTCAAACAAGTATAGTTTTTCCTGTTGAGTTAAAATGTTTTTAAATGTATTTTCGCCTAAAACTTTTCGTGGATGAGGTGAAAAAGTATAAACCACAAAACTGCATTTCTTTTCTTTTGCGAGAGTTATACCATAATGTATTACGTGCTGATGACCGCGATGAATACCGTCAAACGTTCCAACCGTAACAGCCGAACAGTTTATAACTGAATTTTCACCCGAAAAAAAAACGTGCACGTTAAAAATATTTAATTCTGCAAAGTTAACACTTATAGGTTTTTCAACATAACTATTTTTGATATAATTTTGCTGAAATAAAAACAAACATGTTCACTAAAGTATCATATTATATTATAACGATACTGTTATTTTCACTATGTTTATGCTCGTGTTCAAACAACGAAGAAGGATTTAGCATTTCAGGAAAGGTAAACGGTGGAAAAGGTAAAACGATATATCTCGCATTCGGCAATAACATTGATTCTAACATTATTGATTCGGATAATCAATTTCGTTTTAAGGGAAATTTAATAGAACCTGATTTTTGCAATCTATACCTTGACAGAATAAATCCTATTTTATTATTTATCGATTCATTAAATAATGTGCATATCAAAATCGAAACCGATGCCGAAAAGTTTGCTTCCAATTATACCGTTCAGGGGTCAACCACATCGGAACAAATCAAAGAACTTCAATCCAAGTTATATACTACGTTCATAAATCTCAAAACTCTTTATAATCAGTTAGCCGCCAATAAGGACACCATCCAGCGTGATTCTATACAGTCGTTGTTTGTAAAAAAAAGTAACGAACTGGTACAGCAACATCGTTCACAAGTATTGTCTTTCATAAAAAACAATCCTTCATCGTTTGCTTGCTTACCTGCCATATATCAAGCCTTCGACAGCCGTACTCCTGTATTTACGTATGAATTGGATGCACCTTATTATTTGCTTATTGACTCGGCACTTATGAAAACACATCCCCAGTCTAAGCATACTAAAGAATTTCATAGCCAGTTACTGATGATGCAACGAAAATTTCAAGAAGAACATCAGCAGCCTGTAATGACTGCCCTTAACAATAAGGCACCCGATTTTACTTTACCTACCAACAACGGAGGCTCGTTTACACTTTCTTCACTTCAAGGGAAATATGTTCTGCTGGATTTTTGGGCATCGTGGTGTGCACCCTGCCGTTCCGAAAATCCAAACATAGTTAATGCGTATAAGGAATTTCATAAAAAAGGATTACAAATTGTTCAGGTCTCGCTGGATAATGATAAAAACCAATGGTTGCAAGGGATAGAAAAAGACCAACTTCAACCATGGATTCATGTTAGCGACCTTAAATATTGGGATTCGCCAGTGGCTAAATTATACGGCATTCAGTCTATTCCTTCCAATTTTCTGATAGACCCCCAAGGAAAAATTATTGCTCAAAATTTACGGGGTGCAGATTTATTCCGTACCTTAGAGCAAATTTTTGCCACTCAAAAAAAGATTAAGTGAGATTTTTTTCTTTCTTTTTTATTCTCTTATTGCTTTCCTTTCATATAAAGGCTCAATCCTATTTTCAACAACAGTTAACGTATAACATTCATGTAAGACTTGATACTGTTGCCAACACTTTATCTGGAAATCTGAAACTGAATTATACCAATCATTCTCCCGATACACTGACTTGTATCTATTTTCATCTTTATCCCAATGCTACTCGCTCCAATACGCAAACTGCTTTTGCCAAACAAAAACTTCAACATAACGATTATTCCTTTTATAATACTCCTGAATCCAAATACGGAAGCATGGACAGTCTTGCCTTTACTGTTGATAATCAAACGGCACGTTTTCTAGTTCTTAAAGATTCATTAGATATTGGAATACTGTATTTGAATAAACCCCTCTTGCCCCAGCAAAGTATTGTTATTGAAACACACTTTTATGTAAAAATACCGTATGCCGGAATTATGCGTATGGGCTATATAGATGGTTTGTATGGAATAACGCAATGGTATCCCAAGCCTGCCGTTTATGACCAATACGGTTGGCATCCCTATCCTTATCTCGACGAAGGTGAATATTATGGAGAGTTTGGGAAGTTCGATGTATATATAACCGTACCTTCTAATTATACCGTTGCTGCCACAGGAATATTGTTCAATCAGAAAGAAGCAGAACGAATAAAAAAAATTGAAACACTGAGTAAAAACGGAATTTGGTATCCCGATACTACGTCAGGCGAAAAAGAACTGCATTTTGCACAAGATAGCATCCACGATTTTGCATGGTTTGCCAGTTCTTATTTTATGATTGCTCACGACAGCGTAACTATTAAGGATAAAACCGTTCATACATGGGCATATTACACGCCTTACAGTTTTAATCTTTGGAAAGATGCAGCCAAATATGTTTGGCAATCGGTAAAATATTATTCCGAGATGGTGGGCACTTATCCCTATCGTGTGTGTACCGCAGTAGAGACACCTTATATTTGCAGTGGCGGTATGGAATATCCAACGATTACAAGTATTGGGCTATACAACAATGCTAAAAGTTTGTTTAATGTGATATTGCACGAAGTAGGGCACAACTGGTTTTATGGCATGCTTGCCAGCAATGAGCGAAACAATCCTTGGATAGACGAAGGGATTAATACGTTTTATGAAAG
Source organism: uncultured Bacteroidales bacterium (assembly GCA_964431135.1). Lineage (GTDB taxonomy): Bacteria > Bacteroidota > Bacteroidia > Bacteroidales > GWA2-32-17 > Ch61. The sequence continues at coordinate 9,006 of CAYSIN010000072.1, read as the reverse complement.
TATGTTCTATCCAAAAAAAATCAATAAAAAACAAGACTGGCAAAAACTTTTTGATATGATAAATCAAGTTGATTTTCCACAAACTGCTCTGGTAAATTATTTCTACTATGCCGGAATGGCACGTCCTCTGGGATTAAAAAGTGAAAATTTCGGTAAAGCACAATATTTCGTGAATGCTTACTACAATGGAGCCTCCACGTGGTATATCATGAGAGAATATTTGGGTGCCGACACGTTTGACCTTGCCATGAAAAATCTATTTGCAAAATATTCGTTCAGGCATATTTATCCCGAAGATATTCAACATGCTATTGCCGACGTTACTTCAAAGCCTACCTCATGGTTTTTCGACGACTATTTGAACAGTACCCATCGAAGCGATTACATTATTAAAAAAATAATATCATCTAATGATTCCATTTATGTAACCATTAAAAATAAAAAGAAAACTGCCTTCCCGTTTAAGTTGAGTTTTTATAAGAAAGACAGTTTAAAGTATTCAACTGTTTTAAATGGATGGCATAATCAACATACTTTTTCTATACCATTCAGTCAGCCTTTTACCAAAGCCATTATCAACGATGATGAACTATTTTATGAACATAACTACAACAATAATGTATATCATTTAAGAAAAATACTCCCGCACATGAAGGGCTTGTCTATACGTTATGTTGGCATTACTGATTATAATCAGAAATACGATGTTCTTTTATCTCCCATAGCCGCCTATAATGCCTTTGACAAATATATGCTTGGATGTGTGCTGTATGCTCCTCAAATACCATATCCCACTTTTCAGATTCGGGCGGTGCCTCTATACAGTTTTGCTCAAAATAAATTTAACGGTTCGTTTTATATGGAAAAAAATATTTTATTGAATAATATTGTACCGTATATTCGTCTCTTTGGATTGGCAGAAACCTATTCCCTGCCACAAAATGAATTTAAAAAAGCATGGCAAAAAATTACAACAGGCGTTGAAATACCGTTCGAATATATACATCAATTGCAACAGTGGAACGCACATTTATATTCCAATGTTAATTACACTACGTATCCTTTTGAACCATACAGCGAATATTGGTATAACAACACCGGTTTTACTATAAATAAAACCATTAACATCTTTCAAACCCGTGTATCGATGGATGTGGAAACCGGCGACGAATACAGCAAGTTAAAATTGAAGGCACATTTATTTTTCCCCTATTTCAAAAAAAAGGGATTTGATGCAGATTATTTTTGGGGTGTTTTTTTATATAACCGCAGCCGACTTGCGGTTTATAATTTTTTTCTGTCTGGCATAGATGGTATAAAAGATTATTTATATGACGATGTTTTTATAGACCGTTTCCATGCGTTTAATGATAATGTACTGTGGACGCATCAGTTTATTTTATCTGACGGGCTTTTTACTACATACGTACCCCTGCAATCCAATCGCTGGATGACAAGTTTGCGAACATCGCTGGCATTGCCTATTCCTCCTCCATTCTATCTATATGGCACTGTGGGCACATATTACAGGGCTGGCAAGGCATTTGAAAATTCTTTTATTTTTCCATGGGAATTTGGCTTTGAAATTAGAATTATTAAAAATATATTTGCCGTATATTTTCCATTGACCATGTCAAGCGATATTAAACAGTTATCCGATTTTAACTCATCCAGTTATTTTAATAAAATTCGTTTTATGCTTCGTTTTTCACTTATGAATCCTTTTAAATATACCGATAAAATACCTTCTTTTTTTGAATAAACCAGTAAAAATATATTTCGTGAGCGATGCTCATCTTGGTTTTCCCAATGCGGAAGAAAGTTTGAAGCGAGAAAAAATGTTGGTTCAATGGCTTACGGAAATTTCCAGCGATGCGTCAGAAATTTATTTGTTGGGTGATATTTTTGATTTTTGGTTTGAATACAAACGTGTCGTACCTAAAGGATATATACGCTTGTTAGGGAAAATTGCTGAAATAACCGACAGTGGTATTCCTGTTCATTTTTTTACCGGGAATCATGATTTATGGATTTTTAATTATCTGCCTAGCGAAATAGGTATTACGTTACATCATGATAGAGAAATCAGGGAAATCAACGGAAAAAAATTGTTTATTGCTCATGGCGATGGCTTGGGACCCTCCGATAAAGGATTCAAATATCTGAAGCAAGTATTTATCAACCCAGTGGCACAATGGTTGTTTGCCAGAATACATCCTAATTTTGCTGTCAGATTGGCTACTCGCTGGTCGCAGCATAATCATTATCACGAAAGTGTTGAAGATGTTACTTTTTTAGGAGAAGATAAGGAACGACTTATTCAGTATGCTAATAGAAAACTGCAACAGGAACATTTCGATTTTTTTATATTTGGTCACAGGCATATTCCACTTGAAATAGAATTGCAAGAACATGCCAAATTTATCAATCTTGGCGATTGGTTATATCATTTTACCTATGCCGTGTTTGATGGAAATAATATATATTTGCACGAATTTAAAAATAATACCCACTATGAAGAATGAAAAGAACTATTTAATTGTTAAAACATTTGGAAATAAATCTGCCGACTTTGTTAAATGTTTGCTTATTCGGCGAAAGGTATTTATTGAAGAACAATCTATTGATGAAAATATAGAAGCCGACGAGCATGATGCACATTCTTATCATTATATGCTATTATTAGACACAAGCAAGGAAAAACAAACACCCATTGGAACTGCTCGATGGCGCAATACTGATAAAGGTATTAAACTGGAACGATTTGCCGTATTAAAAGAATATCGAAATAAGGGTTATGGCACTATTATTTTGGATACTATTTTAAAAGATGTTTTACCTTTAAACAAACCCATATATTTGCATGCACAGGATTCGGCAGTTCAATTTTATCTTAAAAATGGATTTACCATTGAGGGAAGCAATTTCCTCGAAGCCAATCTCAAACATTATAAAATGAATTATAGTAATAAAGAAAAAGCCGGCAAATAACCGGCTTTTTTCTTATTCTTTTATTATCTTCTTAATAAGAACATCCGAGTCTATTTGCATCACTATGTAATAAATACCTTCTTGTGGAAATAGGTTTTTATTAAGTGTTAATCGACAGGCATTGTTTTCCATCTTCTTTTCGGGTAAGGAAAAAACAAATTTCCCCGTTGCGTCAAAAACTTGTAAAAACATGGATTTTGCCATAGGAGTATATACATCAACGATGATAGATGTATGGAATGGATTGGGATATACATTTACCTCACTGTTTTCTCTTGAAACAGGCATAACCAAAGTTGCCGTATCAACAAAGATACCTCCGCCCAGAGTTGTATCTACCAGAAAGTTTAAATTGGTAATAGTTGGATGAGATGCATTGACTGTTAAATTAGTATAAGTAGAAATTAACGGCATGCCGGGAATATCAACTCGTAAATTACATCCACTTATTTCAGGAAGGTTGTTCATATAGTATTTTCCCGTAGAATCGGTGGCTGCCATTTTAATAACCACAGGACCGGGAACTTGCTCAATAGTAATTTCGGCACCTGGGACAGGTTCGCTGACTGCTTTCCCCATTTTGCTGCTTGCAAAATCAACTTTTCCTGATAAACTGTATGGTCCGGAAATAGTGGGCAATGAATCCAAATTCAAGTCTATAAACAAAGTATCGTCACAATTCACCGTCAATGTATCGGCATCTGTCCAATATAGTTTTTCATTATAATATGTATTAACAGCATTCAGCGTTTGGTCTAAATAATCTGCTTTCAGAAAATACGAGCCCGGTGTTAAATCGGTAAAATAAAAAGATGAGCCTAAATTCCATGTAACAGTATCCATTACAGCTGCAGTGCCTTGACTCGACGCTAATAGCAATACTTTTGAACTGTCCACTTCTATTTGATTAAAATAAACAGTTCCCTTTATTACAGGCAATTGATTTTGTTTCATAAGTTGTACCAGTGAATCAGAAATACAATCATGACTGTCTTTTACCTGGATTAAATAAGATGTTTCAGACAATCCTTGAATATAATCGGATGAAGATGCACCATCAAGCCAATAACTGTATGGAGGCGTTCCACCCACAGCACCGTAACTAATAGAACCGTCATTGTTTAAACAAGTAGGTTCTGTAACCACCACTGGATTGATTACCAATAGTGGGGGTTCAGTAAAAGTATAACTAATAGTATCTGCACCACATGAAAAATCATCTGTAACATAAATAGAATAAGTACCAGGGGAATAAACCCATACTATAGTATCAGACAACTCCATATACATTTCATCTCCAAAAGAATATCTATATGGTAAATTACCCCCAACAGGTTTGATAATAAACCCTGCATCGTTTGAGCCAAAACAACTGATTTCTTTTTTAGATGCTACAACGTAAAACGAATCGGGTTGTGTTAGTGTATATGAGGCGAACTTGGTACAATTGTTTGCATCGGTTACCGTTACTGAATATGTCCCTGCATGAGCATTATAAATGGAATTGTTTGACGTACCATCACTCCATATATAATTATAACCCGCACCCGTTGTTCCACCCGTTACATTTATTTCAATAAAACCGTTTGATTCTCCATAGCAGTATATCGGATAAAGATAAGGTTCAATAGATAACGAATCGGGCTGCGTTAAGTCATAATATGCATATAAAAAGCAATTACCACTATTATCGGTAATAGTTAAATAATAACCACCTGCAATAGCATTGAAAACAGTATCTGATAAAAGTGATTGACTGTCGGGGCATGTAAAAATATGTCCATTGCTCCATGTATATGTCATGGGGTATGCTCCATTTGGCATAATACCGGATATATATACTTTACCATTATTTTGCCCATAACATAATGGCGAAACTCCTGACAACTCTACGTATGAGTTGAATGTATTTAAAGAGTAATGTGCTTCAATATGGCAATAGTTGCTATCGGTAACAGTAATGGAGTAAATGCCACTGGTTAAATTTGTAATCGTATCATGAGTACTTCCATTTGACCATTGATAAACATAAGGAGGGGTACCTCCGTTTACTACAACATACATGGTGCCATCGCTACTGACACATGTAGATGGTTCTGAATGAATTTCAGTAAGTTGTAAGGGCATAGGATTTGTTAAACTGATGGGGGAATTTACATAGCATCCATTGGAATCAACAATGTATAGACTAAACTCCTCTCCACATAAATTGGTAAATAAACCTGTGGTGTTATTTTCAGTATTTAAATAAAAAGAGTATGGTGGCGTTCCGTTAGTAACAGATAATTGAATTGAACCATTACAGAAACCTGAACAAGTTGGATTTTGCAGCGAAACAATGTTAGGCAATAATTCCGGTGGGTTAACAACAGTAACAGGAGTAATTACAGATGTTGATTGTGAAACGTCTGTAATATTCACATTATAAGTCTGATCGCCACATAAATAATAAAAATATACAGTATCTCCAATGAATATTACTGTGTCGGTGTTAATTGTTAACGTATAAGGAGATGTACCCCCTGTAACGTCTGTAATCATTATTTTCCCGTCACAGTAATTGGAGCAAATAGGTGAAATAGTTTCATAGGTCATAGTATATTGAGCACTTGCACCTAAACTCAAACAAATAAAAAGGACAAAATAAAGTTTTTTCATGGTTAGAAATTTTATTGGTTTTTTAATATACAAATGTACATGAAAATTTTGAATTAACATATAAACAAATAAAATTTTTTTAGAGGAACGTACATACTATTTTTTAGTAAACCTATAAATCAAATTCATTTCCGATACCAAACCGCTGTTCTGATTAATATCATAAAAATTAACCCTACCCTTATTTACAACGGGGCAGTAATTATTTTTTGATAAAAATATTGTTTATCAACGAAAAAAACTCGCTATACATCGAACTATTGCATGCTATGATTTCCTTGCCAAAAAGATAATTGTTTTTTCCATTGAAGTCTGCTACTTTACCGCCGGCTTGTTGCACCAGAAAGGCACCTGCAGCCACATCCCAGGCATTCAAACTATATTCGTAAAACGCATCAAACCGTCCATTGGCCACATACGCCAAATCGGTGGCTGCACTGCCAAGCCTTCTCACGCCATGGCTGTTTTTAAAAAGGTAATCCAGCGATTGCAACATGTTATTGATTTTACTGTAATCGTAGTAGGGAAAACCGGTGGCAATCAAACTGTCGGTTATGGCAGATGCAGGGCTGACATGAATTTCCTTATTATTCATCATGGCTTTTCCTTCTTTCCATGAATAAAAACATTCCTTCCTGCTTATCTCATAAATAATGCCCATCACGGCTTCCTGTTGATAATACAAGGCAACGGAAATGGCTACCGGTGACAAATGATGAATATAATTGGTAGTACCATCCAATGGGTCTATAATCCATGTGTATTCACCTTTTTGCTGAGCAACCGTTTTTTCTTCCGTAATGAACACTGCATTAGGTAAAAGTTTGTTTAAGCCTTCTACCAGTCGTTGTTCACTTTGCTTGTCCACATACGTTACAAAATTATGAACACCTTTGGTCTTTACATCATCTTGTTGCAATTTTTCCCATTCATGGATAATAAACGCCGCTGTCTTTTCAACTATTTCACATGTTTGTGTACAAAGTGATTCGTAATTTTTCATATTTCTCCTATCATGGTTTTGGAATCTTCATCCCATTTTATTAATGTTATCGGTATAATTTTATTTATGGTTTCGGGTTGATAAGGAAGGGATACTTTTATATAATTATCGGTAAAACCGGAAAGCCGTTGTTCCTTACTCTTCCTTTCTATCAGCACGTTTCGTATTTTTCCAATGTTTTGTTCAGCAAAAAGGAGATGTTTTTCCTGTGATAATTTATGAAGTTGCTCACTGCGTTGCTTTTTTATACTGTCTTTTACTTTATTCGGAAGTTGAGCAGCCGGTGTGCCTTTGCGTTCAGAAAATTCAAATACATGCAAGTACGAAAAAGGCAATACCGTTAATAATTCCATTGTTTCATTAAACAATGCTTCTGTTTCGCCTGGAAAACCGACAATGACATCTATGCCAATGCCTGTTTCCTTATTTTTTTTTATAATATAATTTATCTTATCGGCAAATAGTTGTGCCGAATAACGACGATGCATGGCACTCAGTATTTCGTCTGACCCCGATTGCAATGGGATATGAAAATGTGGAACAAAACGCTTTGACGAAAGCACAAAATCTATTATTTCATCGGTCAGCAAATTGGGTTCTATGGACGAAATGCGGAAGCGTTCGATGGAGGTTTCCTGTTCAAGCGTTTGAATAAGTTTAAAAAATGTTTCGCTGGTGGAATGACCGTAATCTCCAATATTGATGCCGGTTAAAACAATTTCTTTTATTCCATGCGTTTCAATTTCATGAACCTCATTTACGAGTTCCCGTATGGATGCATTGCGACTTTTTCCTCGTGCATAAGGAACTTTACAGTAGGAGCAAAAATAATTGCAGCCATCCTGAACTTTTAAAAAGGAACGTGTGCGGTCGCCCAGTGAATAAGCATTAAAAAAGGAAGAGGTATGCTTTTTTTCAGAAATAGGTGATGATGATAACCATTCACGAAAATAATTTTTTTCTGCATTTCCAAAAATAGATGAAATGCCGGAAATCTGTTTTAACGATTCAGCATCTGTATCAGCGTAGCAACCCGTAACCATTATACGAGCATTTGGATTTTTACTTTGCACGTGGCGAATAGCGTAGCGTGATTTTTTATCTGCCATTTGCGTAACCGTACACGTATTCACAACAATAACATCAGCCTGCGTAACATCTATCGTTACATCAAAATTATTTTCTTTGGCTATTCTTTTTAGCGTGGAGGTTTCGGTAAAATTTAATTTACATCCCAGCGTGTAAAAATAAATATATGGCATGGATGCCTCATTGCTTAATTGTTCTCCATGGCATGAATGATTTCATCAGTCATTTCGAGATTGTGCCATACATTTTGAACATCGTCGTCGTCTTCAAACTCATCAATCATTTTCAATACTTTCAAAGCGGCTTCAACAGGAAGCGTTTTGTAATCATTGGGGATACGTCTCAATTCAGCATTCTCGGGTTCAATTTTCATTTCTTCCAGTTTCTTGCTTACCTTGCCAAAACTTTCCATTGGACAAGTTAGAATGATTATATCTTCCTGTTCTTCTAAATCTTCTACACCGGCATCTATCACTTCCAATTCAAATTCGTCCATACTTTTTATTTGTACTTTGGGAATAGTAAAAACACCTTTATGTTCAAACAAAAAACTGAGCGAACCGTTGGTTCCAAGATTGCCACCGCGTTTATTAAAAATGGAGCGTATATTGCTTACCGTACGATTATTATTGTCTGACAGACATTCTACAAATATTGCCACACCACCCGGAGCATATCCTTCGAACGTTATTTCCTGCAAGTTGGCACCTTCGGCACTTGCCTTGCTAATGGCTCGTTGAATATTGTCTTTGGGCATGTTGGCACCTTTGGCATTTTGAATAGCAATCCTGAGGCGTGGATTGGTATCAGGTATAGGACCACTTTCCTTAATGGCTATTTGTATTTCCTTAATAATTTTTGAAAAAATCTTGGAGCGCTTTGTATCCATTGCTCCCTTTTTACGCTTAATGGTTGACCATTTATTATGACCTGACATAACTGTGATTTTATTTTCATTGCAAAATTGCAATCTTTTTTTCAACTAAAAAAGAGAAAAAAGATTTTTTTTCATATCATCAAAAATATTCGTTTTTTTATAGATAATATAGGGTTTGTAGTCTGAATTCAAAAAACGCTATAAACGGCTTACCTATTATAAATATATATTTAGTCGTCCCTTAAAAAGTGCCTATCCTATTAAATATGAATTATATAATGTCGTATTTATAAGAAATTATTTGTCTCGTCAGCAATGACGAGACTTTTAGCGAAAAATTTCATGAATATTCTAAGTATTTTGCCCTTCACACTTCGGCACTTCGGTA
>CAYSIN010000071.1:0-14931 GCA_964431135.1 uncultured Bacteroidales bacterium | reverse complement strand
ATGGATATTATAAATGCCTTTAATCCGGAATGGAAAGATTTATATGAAGAAGTGGATGCATGGTGAGATTGCTTCGCTACGCTCGCAATGACGAGAGGGAGTAAATAGTTACGAATTTTGTTCGTTTGCTTTGGTATAATATTTCATTATACAAAGAAATCTATTTCTGTGTATAACAAGTCATATACAAATTATAAGGCTAAAACCATTTAGAAGTGAAGATACAATAAACCTTTATTTTATGAGTGCTAAAAAATATTACACTTTATCGGTTTGAGTGTGATTCTGAACTTCTCCATAAGCCGGACAATGTTCACTACTTTTGCACGATTGCAATGAAATAGCCAGTGTAAAAACTGCAACTACAATAATAATAACTTTTTTCATGTTGAGTTAATTTTTCATTTGCAAATATACGCATTTTTTTAATAGAAAATATTTTTTTAATAATTTTTTTATCAAATTGTTTTAGCGATATAATGAATTATGGTATTACTGTTTTTCCTATAGGTGGTATTTTCTTTGTTTAGTATATTTCATGTATTTTTGTGAAAAAAAATGGAAACTATATTTCAACACAGGTCAATTAGAAAATATAAAACAACATCTATTCCAAAGGAAATACTGGATAAGATATTATTAGCAGGAACACGTGCATCTACTACAGGCAATATGCAGGTGTACAGTATAATAGTAACAAAGGATGATGCAATCAAAAAACAGTTATGGGAAGCACATTTAAAACAGGACATGGTATTGGATGCTCCTATAGTACTGACTTTTTGTGCAGATTTTAATAGATTTAATCTATGGTGTTTGCAGCGTAAGGCAGTGCCTTGTTACGATAATTTTCTTTCGTTTTTTACTGCTGCCATTGATGCGTTGCTTGCAGCTCAAAATGTAGCATTGGAAGCAGAATATCATGGGCTTGGCATTTGTTATCTCGGAACTACCACATATCTGGCACAACAGATAATCGAAATACTTGATTTACCAAAAGGTGTAGTTCCTGTTACAACGATAACTATGGGTTATCCTGACGAAGATGTCCCCTTAACCGATAGACTTCCCCTCGAAGGAGTTGTTCATTATGAAAAATATCATCCTTATACCAAAGAAAATCTAAATCGAATTTATGCTGAAAAGGAATCACTTCCATCTACCAAAGAATTGCTCGAAATAAATCATAAGGAAACACTGGCACAAATATTTACCGATAATCGCTATCCACGAAAAGACAATATTACATTTTCCCAATCGTTATTAAAGGTACTTCGTGAACAAGGTTTTATGAATAACGAGTGAAACGGTCTTTAATTTTAAGTTTTGTTGCTTTTGCCGTCTTGGCGTATGGGCAAAAGACAAAAATTGTCTATCCGTATATCAATAATGTGCTTTTTCCAAAAGGCACTATTAAGGTTGATTCCTTTCATTGTCGCACGTCAGAAATAGATAACATTTCGGTATCATTAATAAACAAAGGCTTTGTTAATATTCAACTCGATTCTGTTATATGCAACGATACTTGTGCTCATGTTTTTTATTCAAATGTATTTATTTCACCTTTTTGCTTTGTCGTTTATGATGAAAAAGGCGAGTTAATTAAAAAATCTTCGTATAAAAAAAATGCGTACCATAAATTTAATAATTTAACCAACAACCTTATTCAAGATATGGAAAACAAAGGATTCCCATTTGCACAAATCACGTTAGACAGTTTATATATTCAACAGCATAAGTTTATAGCCTGTTATTCCTTGCATCCAAAATGGTTGATACAGTATGATAGTCTTGATATTATAGGAAAAATAAACATCTCTCGAAAATTTCTTCAGAGTTATACAGGCTTATCTCCTGAAAAAATTTATAACGAAAAAAAAATAAAACAACTTGATAATCGTCTTAATGAACTCTTATTTATTAAGTTGCAAAAGCCATCGGATATATTTTTTATCAATGATAAAGCCAAAGCACGATTGTATGTAAGTAAGAACTCTGCCAATCAATTTGATGGAATTGTAGGAATGCAAACCAGCGATAAGCAAAAAGTACAATTAACGGGCGATGTATCATTGGTGCTTAAAAATACATTGAAGCATGCTGATGATATTTCTGTTCATTGGAAGAAATTAACAGGCACATCTCAGTCGATGGATTTATTGCTTTCGTATCCTTATTTATTTTCATATCCTCTCGGTGTGAATGGAACTTTCAGTTTGCTAAAACAGGATTCGTTGTATGTAAATACAAATTTTAAAGCAGGTATTTTTTTCTATACATCAGGGTTTAATGGCGCTATGATATACTACGAACAACGCCAGTCTAATGTGCTGGCAACCAATCAGAGTTCTGTTAATCTTACTGTACAAAATTTTTCTATACATTCTATGGGTTTAAGTTATCATTTTGCTTCGTTAGATAATATTATTCTACCGCAAAAAGGGTTCGACATGACTTACAGTATATCTTATGGCAATAAGACTGTGCAAAAAAATTCTTCTATTCCCGATACTGTTACAAACGTCAATAAACACGAGCAACTAAAGGCTGAAATAATGAATGTTGCCTATATTCCTGTTAAATATCCCTTTTTTGTAAAAGTCAGATTGATAGGTGCATATATGGACAACATTCAATTTATGAGTGAAGAGTTTCGTCTTGGTGGAAATAAGACTATTCGCGGTTTTGATGAAGAAAGTATTTATTCTTCTCCATATATTTTGGGCTCAATTGAACCAAGATTTATTGTTGACCGCAACACACAATGTTATGTTTTCTTTGACAAGGCATGGTATAAATCTTTACAGGTAAATCATGATTCTCCATGGGGTATCGGTGTTGGCACTGATTTTTATACTAAAGCCGGTGTGTTTTATATTTCTTATGCTTTGGGCAGCCAGAACAATCAATCGCTCATGTTTAAAAATGCTAAAATTCATTTTGGGTACAGAAACAGGTTTTAATACCGACTTGCTAACAAGTTCATTAAAACAATTCGCTTCGCTTTTGTTTTATACTAAGTTGCATTCAAAGAAGTTAAACCGAATATGAATGCTTTTACGAATTAAATATTTTTGAATGCGTATCGGTATAAATCATTTTTTTTTAGCGATTGGGTATTACCTGTTAAACCCGCAAGGTTTTACTTGCTTTCTCTCCGGCTAAACCTTGAGGGTTTCCCCACTTAAAACTGATTGGTTTATCCTAATTGTGCTTTGTATTGCTCTGGCGAAAGCAATTCATCCAATTCTGCTGGATTGGTAATTTCAATTTTAATCATCCAACCGTCTCCATAAGGTTCTTTATTAATTAAATCAGGATTAGAATCAAGTTTAATATTTTTTTCTACTATTTTTCCTGATACCGGCATAAAGGAATCGGAAACCGTTTTAACGGCTTCAATCGTTCCAAATACATCACCTTTGGAAAGCGTTTCGCCTACCGTTTCAATTTCAACAAAAACAACATCGCCCAATTCACTTTGAGCATAATCGGTTACACCAATATAACCCATATTGCCTTCGGTTCTAATCCATTCGTGGTCATGGGTGTACTTTAAATTTGATGGAATATTCATATGATAACGTTTTAAAAATTCGGCTCAAAATTACATCTTTTTTATATTTTTTACCAATATAAAATTTATTATTTTTGACAAGGTAAAATTATAAATCAACATTAAAAAAAATAATATGAAAATGCGTATAGAAAAAGACACGATGGGAACGGTAGAAGTTCCTGCGGAAAAGTATTGGGGAGCACAGACTCAACGTTCGTTCAACAATTTTAAAATCGGGGGTGACGTAATGCCTAAGGAAATAATTTATGCTATGGCCATTGTGAAAAAGGCTGCAGCCATTACCAATAAGGAATTGGGAAAACTTCCAGATGATAAGGCACAACTAATTTTTTCTGTATGTGATGAGATTTTGGCAGGTAAACTGGATGAGCAGTTTCCATTAGTGGTTTGGCAAACAGGCAGTGGAACACAAACTAATATGAACCTGAACGAAGTCATAGCCAATCGTGCACATGTTCTGATGGGAAATAAACTGGGTGAGGGTAAAACCTATTTACATCCCAATGATGATGTAAATAAATCGCAAAGTTCTAACGATACTTTCCCTACAGCCATGCACATAGCAGCCTATCAAGCAGTGACAAGTAAAACATTACCGGCATTAAAAAAACTGAGAGATACATTTCAAAAAAAATCAGATGACTTTAACGACATTATAAAAATTGGACGTACTCATTGGATGGATGCTACTCCCTTAACACTTGGACAAGAATTTTCAGGATATGTTGCCATGCTCAATCATTCTATTGAAGCCATCGAAAACACCTTCTCCCATTTAAAAGAATTGGGTTTGGGAGGTACGGCGGTAGGTACAGGATTGAATGCCCCCAAAGGTTTTTCGGAGAAAGTAGCAAAAACTATAGCCGACCTAACAGGATTACCATTTGTAACTGCACCCAACAAGTTTGAATCGCTGGCTTCGCATAATCCAATGGTAGAATTAAGTGGTGCCTTAAAGCAAACCGCATCGGTGTTGAATAAAATTGCCAACGATATTCGGATTATGTCGTCGGGACCCAGAAGCGGCATAGGTGAACTGATTATTCCCGAAAATGAACCCGGCAGTTCTATTATGCCCGGAAAAGTTAATCCAACACAGGTAGAAGCACTTGTTATGGTTTGCATGCAGGTCATTGCCAACGATAATGCCGTTGTTCTGGGCGACATGAGTGGTTTCTTTGAACTGAACGTTTACAAACCACTCATCATTTTTAACTTGTTGCGTTCATTACATTTATTGGCAGATGCCTGTATTTCATTTAACGAAAATTGTGCGGTAGGTATTGAACCTAACTATCCATTATTAAAACATCATCTTGAAAATTCGTTGATGTTGGTTACAGCACTTAATCCACATATTGGTTATGAAAATGCTGCCAAAATTGCTAAGAAAGCACACGAAGAAGGTAAAACCTTGCGTCAATCGGCTATTGAATCGGGATTAGTAACAGATGAACAATTTACAGAATGGGTTGACCCGAAAAAAATGATAGGTTAAATTTATTTCGAGTAAATTTTATCAAAGCGCAAGGCTGTAAGCAACGTTATTCAACCATTAATTTTTGAATAAAGTAACCATCATCGGTTTGAATTTTGATAAAATAAATTCCTTTTGGTAAATTAAAATCTAATAGTATGGGATTTTTAAAATAATAGTGTTGCTCATATACCGATTTCCCTAACAACGTAAATATTTGTACAGCAGTTTCTTTGGGTGTTTTTAACTTGTTTTCAATCATGATTTTATCTGAGGTTGGATTTGGATAAATGGATATGGATGAATTAGGTAAAGGATTTAAGGGTACTCCTATACCGCCATTACTTGTTTTTAGAATGGTGCCGTGCCATCCAGAAATAAAACACGTGGTGGCAGTAACACAATAAATATCATCTAAATCGTTGGTAGTATTGCTTGATTGAACAGTCCATGATGTACCACCATTCGTTGTTTTAATAATCATACCGCCACTTCCAACCGCATAACCAGTAGAGGCATTAACAAAAAAGATGGAGTATAAATAATTGGAGGTACCAGTAGTAAGTGTTGTCCACGTATTACCGCTATTTGTAGTTTTCATAACAAGTCCATTTTTCCCGCATGCATATCCTGTGGTTGAATTAATAAAATGTACTGAAAAAAGCCAGTAATTACTACCCGTTGAAATACTATTCCATGTTGAACCTCCGTTGGTTGTTTTTAAAATTGTTTGCAAAGAAAAATAACCGCCCACAGCGATACCATTATTTGAATCGGTAAAATAAACGGAATACAGTTCATTGGCAGTTGTACCGCTTGACTGCGATGTCCACGAAGTGCCACCGTTAGTCGTTTTCAGAATGGTCAATGTATCTCCAACAGCATAACCCGTATTAACATCTGTAAAAAATACAGAGTGTAATCCTTTAGTTGTTCCACTATTTAATACTGTCCATGATGTACCACCATCGGTTGTTTTAATAATACAGCCATGTTCACCAACAGCAAAGCCAACGTTGGCATTAATAAAAAAGACTGAATTCAACATTTTTGCCGTTCCGCTAATTTTGGTTGTCCATGTAGAACCTCCATTGGTGGTTTTTAGAACAGTACCATATTCGCCTACCGCATAACCATTATTGATATCAATAAAATAAATGGAATGTAATTCATTGGTTGAACCGCTTGTTTGTGCTATCCATTGCGAAAAAGAGGATATTCCGATTAAAAGAAAAACCCCTAGTAAAAATAAATGTTTTACCATAGCAAAAAAATTAATTATTGGAAACAAAAGTATATAAAATTTATTTATGTTATAAATTTTTATTACCGAGATGTGTACAAAATATCAACTCTTATTTCATCATTTTATTCTTAATCAAACTGAATAGAAAAAACAAATTTAAGAGCCAGATTATCTTTGACTGCAGGAAACGCATAGTAACCGTAGCGATAAAAAGCACCTATACCAAAACTTTCAAACGATTGTTTAAACAAATTATACAATTGCAGTCCCGCTTCTAAATATGGTTTGTTGGCGGTATGAGTGGAATAATCCTGACGATGAGACAAGTTGCCAATGCCAAAATTTTGATGAATGGATAATCCGGGATTGAACTTCCCAATATGAAACAATATTTTTCCAAAGTCGTGTTTCAGAAAGGCATAAGCAAAACGGGAAAAATAAAATTCGCCCATATGCATAGTAGCAAATGTGTTTTCAGCAAAAACAGGGAATCCCGAAAAATAACTGCTGTAACCACCATATAAAAGTGAAATAGGTAATTGATTAGGTGTGTATCCGCCCATAAGGGTTAAGGTTGTTTTACCATTAACACCCCAGCGAAAAGGAATTTGCGTTTTGGCTTCTACTTTCCAATATGCCATTTCCGTTTGATGAATAATGCCGTAATGAGCATTCAAATATATCGCTGGATATTTTGACCCAAGTGAATACTTGTTTTTCAACGTTTGAAAAAACTGCTCCTTATATAAAAATTTAGTACTCAATATACATTCATCGTATTGAACAGATGTATAACTTATCGTATCTTTCTTGTAAATAGCAGATTGATTGAATGTTATAGATGTATGCGCATAATCAATAGAGTTTTTGAAATATTGCCAAATTCGGAAAGTAATACCGCCTTTATACTGTTCTATCTTATCCATTGCTGATATATAGAGTTTCCGGTAATTTTCGCTCCCCATAATAGTATAATTTTCAAAAAAAGATATTTCTCCGGTTTCTCGTATATCCTTTCTATAAGAGATTGAAAAACACAAATCTGATAATGGTTTTGGAGTAATATTAACATTGCCTCCATATTTAAGTTGTTTATCCAAAAAGCCGTAACCCATATAACCACCCAATGCCCAATAACGTGAAACTTTTTCGTTAGTAATTAAACTGAGATTAGTACGTAGCCCTTCGTATCTATTATACAATAACAATGTTCTTATATCGAGATTAACAAATTTCACAGGTATATAACCGCTCAGCATGTATTCCATAAAGCGGATTTTATTATCAAGATTTGCTTTTTTGCCAATACTGTCAATAGTTTTATAGGTATTTTTTTCTATTTCTCCAAACGTTTCTGCACGATAATGCATCCATAAACTATCATCCTTTTTATTGGCATCTTTATTAAGTTCTACCTGTACTGCATCAAATATTTTTTTATTCAGATATGGATTTATTTCAACCGAATCGATATAACTTTTTCCTACACCGATTAACGGCAGTACCTTGCTTGCAACTATGGCTGTTGAATCGTTAATCAGCAGCGTATCGCTTTTTCCAATGGCTTGAATACCTGTCATTTTTATTTCGGTGTTTAACTGATACGGGAACCATTGCTTATGGTCTATCTGTTTATATAATTGTTGTATGTTAACAAGTATAAAAGCATCCGGTTTGGCTGGTTCTGCTTTGATAGACTGAACAGCATAGCCTTTTACATTGATGTGTATTATGCCTTTTAAACCATCAAACAGTGCATTTTTTAGAGGCCTGAAAAAAATTACAAATACCGTATCTCCTTCTTCGCTGAAAGTAGTATCTTTAATTTCATAAAAATATCTACCTATGGCTTGCTTTGAAAGGGGATTTAAATATTTTTTATCAAACACATTTACCATGTCGGTATAAAACGAAAACGACTGAAACTGGGTTGCCATCAAAATAAAATATGGTTGTTGCAATCCCGATGTGCGTGTGGCTATTACTGTT
The DNA here is from genome assembly GCA_964431135.1 of uncultured Bacteroidales bacterium. Classification (GTDB taxonomy): domain Bacteria; phylum Bacteroidota; class Bacteroidia; order Bacteroidales; family GWA2-32-17; genus Ch61. The sequence continues at coordinate 6,639 of CAYSIN010000071.1, read as the reverse complement.
TCCTTATTTTTATCGGGAAAAAGAAACATCCGTCTTGTAACAGATTCGGAAAGGAAAAGATAATTTTTATTGAAAAAAGAATCTATAGATGACTCAAGAGGAATTTGATTTATTTGATTGGTATCGACAGTATCCTTTAATGAAAACGGTTTGTATAACTTTGCTTTATCGGGTTTAATGGGAATAGTATCCTTTTTATACCATTCCGATTTACGGTCTATAGTGAAGATAAGTTTGTTGTATGAAATGTATTGAAACGAGTTAAGTTGCTCTGGATTATTATAAGGTCTGTTCTCTACAACTCTGCGAATAAGACGATGCGCAGGATTATCACCTGGATTAACCGTCAATTCAGGTAAATCATATAATTTCTGTTTTAAATAAATCAGCATGGGTTCAATAGATATCTGACTTATCTGTTTTGTTTTATCTTCATATCCGATATAACTGAACTGTATTTCCACCGGCAACTTCAGATTCTTTAACGTAAAATTTCCATCAATATCCGACACAGTTCCATACGAAGTTCCTTTTACAGCAATATTTACAAACGACAGCGGCTGTTTATTTTCAGCATCAAGAATTCGTCCTTTAAGTACAGGTTGCGATTGAGAAAAAAGAAATATGGGATTTAAAATATATAAATTACATAAAATAAATGTCAGCCATAACTGCCTCATGATGTTGACTATTCAAAAGCACCCATTTTTAACATATTTATCTCTGTAGGAGTTAGAAAACGCCATTTGCCTCGTGCAAGTCCTTTTTTGGTTAATCCAGCAAAATATACGCGGTCCAGTTTAACAACTTTGTAGCCCAATGTTTCAAACATGCGACGTACAATATGATTTTGACCACTGTGAATTTCCAATCCTACCTGTGTTCTGTCAGAAGGGTCGATAAGCGATACTGTATCGGCTTTAAGCGTTTCATCTAAGTTTACTATTCCTTCTACCAATTTATCCATATCTTCCTTTTTTATCTTTTTATCCAGAAAGGCATGATAGATTTTCTTTTTAGCATAACGAGGATGAGTAAGTTTAGATGCCAATTCACCATCGTTGGTCAACAAAAGTACACCGGTAGTATTTCTATCCAGCCTGCCAACAGGATAAACCTTTTCATGACAGGCACCCCGCACAAGTTGCATTACCGATTTTCTGTGGTATTCATCGTTGGTTGTTGTAATATAATCTTTGGGCTTGTTTAGGAGAATATACACTTTCTTTTCTATGCGAATGAGTTCATTATTAAAACGAACTTCATCATTAAACGATACTTTGGTACCCAATTCTGTAACTGCTTTCCCATTTACACTTACCAACCCTGCCTTAATGTATTCATCTGCTTCACGGCGACTGCATATACCGGCATTGGCAATAAATCTATTGAGCCGCCAATCATTGTTTTCAACGGATTTACGATGATATGAAGTATTCTTTGTGTTTTGCGATTTTTTTAAATTCCTGTGGTTATTACTTCCATAGTTAGAAGAAGTGGAATATGAATGTTTTTCATTATTTCGTTCTTCAAATGAGGAACTATTTTTGTTTGAAACCTTTTTTCTATGGTGTTCACTTTCAGTATCTCTCTGATGGGTGTATTTTGATTTCCTGTTGTATGATGGGTGGTCATTTTCTCGATTGAATGGCTGTTTTTTCATGATGTTTGATTTAAAGTACAAAGGTACGTGAAATATTTAATAGTGAAACAACCAATACAAAGTTGCATTTGTAACTTGTATCCAACAAAAATATTTTTAGCATTAGTAGCAACTATTTTGTATTTTGAATCGTCTTATTCATAGTTTAAAAATTTATTGCTATGAAAAAATATTTATTTTCTTTTTTGTTATTAATAGCCTTTAATGGCGTTGTATTATGTCAATCATGGACGATGCTTCCCGGTGCCACTAAAGCAGAAGCAACCTTTCAATCCATGAATGTAAAAAATGATTATACCTTTACTAAGGTACAATTTACACTTGGTGCGTATAACCTTCGTGAAGTGAGCACTCCACAAGGGATATCGTATATTGTAGAAGCACCTCATGCAGCACGCATTATGAAAACCGGTGCCCCTGACTTACCCCTGTATGCTAAATCGGTTATTATACCCGATGCCGACAATATGGAAATAACCATTACTCATTCAAAATACGTTGACATTCCATCGGTACAGGTTGCTCCTTCCAAAGGCAATCTGCTTAGAACGGTCAATCCTGAGGATGTGGCTTATACGTATGGCATAGAATATCAGCAAAATGCTTTTTATCCAACATCATTGGCATATTTGCGTGAACCGTATATATTGCGTGATTTCAGGGCACAGACATTAGTTATTCAGCCTGTACAGTACAATCCTGTTACAAAAACACTTCGTATTTATTCTGAAATAGAAATAGAAATTAAATCAACTTTTACTGCCGGTATAAATATTTTTCAACGTACCAAAGCATTAACCCGTATGAATTCGGAATTTAATGAAATTTATAAACGACAATTCATTAATTATAAAAATACGCAAAAATATACTCCTGTAAGCGACTTGCCGGGCAATATGCTCATTATTTGTTATGACAATTTTATGACGGCTATGCAGCCTTTTGTAAACTGGAAAATCATGAAAGGAATACCTACCGAAATGGTTGGAGTTTCTACTATTGGAAATAATGTTACCTCTTTAAAAACATATATTACAAACTATTATAATACCAAAGGATTAGTTTATCTATTGCTGGTGGGCGATTTTGCACAAGTTACTTCTCCAACAGCAAATATTGACGGTACAACTGGTGCTAAAGATAATGAATACGCCTATATAACAGGAAACGACCATTATCAGGAATTTTTTGTTGGACGTTTTTCGGCAGAATCGGTGACTGATGTGCAAACACAAGTTGACCGTTCCATTTATTATGAAAAAACGTTATCCAATGGACCGTGGCTGGCTTCTACGTTAGGCATTGGTTCCGACCAGGGACCCGGCGATGATAATGAATACGATTATCAACATATACGAGGCATTCAAACAGACTTAATGGGTTTTACCTATACCACCAAATACGAATTATTTGATGGAAGTCAAGGAAATCCCGATGCGTCAGGAGACCCAGATGCGTCAGATGTATCAACAATAGTAAACCCAGGCGTTGGCAGTATTTTTTATTGTGGACACGGTGCCGATACACAGTGGGGTACCACCGGATTTTCAACAACTGATGCTACGGCTCTTACCAATGTCAATAAACTACCCTTTATTTATTCCGTTTCTTGTGTTATAGGTCATTATAATGCCGGCACCTGTTTTTGTGAATCATGGATGCGTGCTAAGCAATCGTCGGGACCTGCCGGTGCTATAGGCATTTTTGGTTCAACCATAAACCAATCGTGGAACCCGCCTATGCAGGCACAAGATGAGATGTGCGATATACTGGTTGAAAGTTATACTAACAATATAAAACGTACCTATGCAGGTATTGCTGTTAATGGAATGTTTCAAATGAACGATGAATCCGCCGACTACGATATGACCGATACATGGACTGTATTTGGTGACCCTAGTCTTATGGTACGTACCAAATCTCCTATGGCTATGACGGTTACTCATCCTGCTACTATTACTTCAGGAACAACATCAGTTACAGTTAACTGCACAGCCGATGGTGCTTATATAGCCATTACAAAATCCAATACTATTTATGGAACGGCTTATGTTAGTGGTGGCGTTGCCAATGTTACGTTAAATCCTGCTCCTACCAATATAGGTGATACATTAACCGTATGTGCAACAACATTTAATTACACTACCTATATTGGGTTTATTGTAGTTGCACCCAACAATATACCGGTAGATGCTCAACTATTCTCCGTTATGGAACCATTTCAAAATTATTATTGTACCAACGTACAAGTTACTCCACGAATTGTCATACGCAATCAGGGTATAAACAATCTTACCTCTGCAACGGTAAATTATCAAATAGATGGAGGTGCTGTTGTTTCGCAAAACTGGACAGGAAATTTGGCTACTAACCAACAAGATACTGTTACTATGCCTCCCTATACACTTACCGCAGGAACTCATACTTTTCATACTTTTATTACCAATCCCAACAATACTACAGACGGCTATCCATCCAACGATGAGCAAACTATCAGTTACACTGTTAATGCAACAGGTATAACGGTTGATTTCTCTGCCGACCAGACTTCAAGTTGCCAATCACCACTTTCTGTTAATTTTACTAATTTAAGTACCAATGCCAATGCATACCTGTGGGATTTTGGTGATGGAACTACAAGTACATCACAAAACCCTTCACATACATATACTTCTTTAGGTTCATATACTGTTATATTAATGGGTGATGGTGGCGCTTGTGGCAATTATTCAGAAAACAAACAGAATTATATTCAGATAGGAAGTACTGCACCATCTGTTCAGGATGATTCTGTCTGTACAGGAAATGATGTAACGTTAAACATTACGGGCACCGGTACCATAAATTGGTATGCTCATCAGAGTGACACTGCTATCGTTGCCACAGGAAACAGTTTTACATTAAACAATATTAATCAAGATACTACATTGTGGGTAGAAAATACAGTAACCGCCACAACACAACATGTAGGTCCTGTTTATACCAGTGGAGGTAGTACCAATACGGCTCAATCATGGCTTATATTTGATAGTTACAGTCCATTTACATTAATCTCCGTAAGTGTTTATACAACCACACCCGGAAATCGATTAATTGAGTTAAAAAATTCTTCCGGAACTACTATTCAATCCATTACTGTTAATATACCTACGGGTGCTAGCAGAATAACGTTGAATTTTAATGTCCCTGTTGGTAGCGATTGGAGATTGGTTGCACCTGCCAATTGCGGGTTATACCGATTAAACTCCGGCGTTTCTTATCCATACACTATAGCCAATTTGGTTTCAATTAAATCAAGCAGTGCAACTTCTAATCCCACCTCGTACTATTATTATTTTTATGATTGGGAAGTAAAAGGTCCTGATTGTATCAGTGCAAGAGTGCCCGTTCATGTTACTGTTTTGTCCACACCAAACGCTTCATTTACTTATACTTCCAATTTATTGACTGTAAATTTTACTAATACTTCAAGCAATGCTACTTCTTATAACTGGAGTTTTGGCGATGGAACTTATTCTACAGATGAGAATCCCACACATATTTATACTACTGATGGAGATTATACAGTTACTTTAGTCGTTTCAAATATTTGTGGAAGTGATACCATTCAGCAAACGGTGCATGTTGAAGTATTGAATTTGGATGAAAATCTTCTTTCTCATATTAAAATATACCCCAACCCAACCAAAGATATAGTGAATATTTATTTGCCAAATGAAGTAAAAACTGAAATTACTTTTTATTCCATAGATGGAAAATTATTAATAGAAAATCTATGTTTTACAGGTAAATATACTCTTCATTTGAATACATGGGAAAAAGGCATTTATTTATTAAAAGTTAATACCGATATGGGCAGTTTGCAAAAAATTATTATGAAAGAATAAGGTATCTGTATTTACTTTTTATAAACGTAACAGTTAATACCAAACCGCTAACAAAAGAATGAAATGAATTTTGTTAGCAAGTCGGTATAAAATTATAAAAAATATAAAGAAAATTTTGTTATCTAATTAAATTTATTTATTTTTGCATTAAATAACCAATTCAAATTATATTTTATGAAAAAAAATGTACAGTCATTCGGCAAAGTAGTGTTAGTACTACTTTTAACTTTCAACTTTCAACTTTCAACTTTTTTCTGTTTTGCACAGGCACCGCAAAGTTTTTCGTATCAGGCAGTAGTGCGTGATGCACAGGGAAACATTTTGCAAAATCAATCGGTATCTTTTAAATTCAGCATCATCGAAAACAGTGCCACCGGCAACGTAGTGTATGCTGAAACACAAGCAGCCACCACCAACAATTTGGGATTGGTTGTATTGGCAATAGGCAATGGAACTGTATTACAGGGTACCTTTTCAACAATACAATGGGGCAATGCATCCCATTTTTTCAAAGTAGAGTTGGACGTAAATGGTGGCAGCAATTTTGTGAATATGGGAACAACGCAACTGCTGAGTGTTCCGTATGCACTGTATTCTGAAAATGCAGGAAATGTGCAAACTTATACTGCTGGGAACGGCATCAGCATTACGGGAAATGTAATAGATAATACTGCCCCTGACCAGCCGGTTGTTTTAAATGGAACTGGTGCAACTACTGTTACAGGAACATATCCTATTTTCACCATAAGTTCTACGGATATTAACACAACGTATTCTGCCGGTACAGGACTTACATTAACCGGAACGACATTTTCACACAATGCACACACAGGAGATGTTTCAGGAACAACAGCACTTACCGTTACAGGAATTCAAGGAAAGGCAGTAAGTCCAACTGCACCCGCACCCAGTCAGGTTTTACAATATGATGGTTCAAACTGGTCGCCTACGCAACCTTCGAACCTGATTAACGCCGGAAATGGGCTAAATTATTCAGGAAATACGTTAAACTCGGTTTGGACACAAACAGGAGTCAATATTTACAATAATAATGCAGGTCGTGTAGGTATTGGCATGAATGCACCTACC
>CAYSIN010000070.1:0-15049 GCA_964431135.1 uncultured Bacteroidales bacterium | reverse complement strand
AAAAGTTCCCAAAAGAAAAAACTCGTTGCTGAAGAAATTTTTCCTAAAAACATAGTGCGTAGGGAAAGTTCACCGGCGAGCCAGACATGGCGTGTTACACTGAGCCTGTGTCCACTGAGTTTACCGAAGTGCCGAAGTGTGAAGGGCAAAATACTTAGAATATTCATGAAATTTTTGACTAAAAGGAAAACCCATTTCATGTATATATTCTTGTGTTTTGCCCGAGCGGGTTGAAGCATCGGTGAACGAGAATTTTTTGTAACTTTTTGTTTCGAATGACAAAAAGTTTGAAAAAAAAGTTAACATAGTTGCAACATTTTTCTCTAAAAGCGAGTATCTCCTGCAAATAATACCAAACCACTAACAAAAGAATGAAATGAATTTTGTCTCGTCAGCAATGACGAGATGCCGACAGACTAACAGTTTTAAAACAAAAGCGCAGCGTATTGTTTTAATGAACTTGTTAGCAAGTCGGTATTAAATTATTGTTAATATTTGTTAAAAAGTCATAGAAAACTTTTTTCGTTTTAAAGTTTCACTTACTTTTGCAAAAATTTTAAGAAGGGTTGTTGTGGCAACGTCGGAATACATAATTAAAGAAACATTATCGCTTTTCAAAAGAATGGGTATTCGGAGCGTTACCATGGATATGGTTGCCGAACAACTTGGTATTTCAAAGAGAACCTTGTACGAACTTTTTCCAAACAAGTATGATTTATTAACTGCGTGTTTGAATCTTGATATGGAAGAAATGAGAGAAAAAGGGAAAAATACGTTGAGCAAAGGCGAAAATATTTTGGAAAAAATTGTGGCGGTCATGTATTTTCATATCAATGCACTAAAACAGTACAGTCCCATTTTTATACACGATTTAAAAAAATATTATCCTGAGATATCTTGCAAGAATACCAATAATGTCAGACAAAATATATTTTACAAAATAGTAGAATTAATAGAAATAGGCAAGAAAGAACAAGTCTTTCGTAGTGATATTAATTCTGACATATCAGCAAAATTGTTAATGGAGCAATTTAAACTGGTACAGGATGAATCATTCTTTCCTTCCGAGCGATATCCGTATGCTGTCGTATTTGAACACATAGCTATTAATTTTATTCGTGGCATAGCCACCATTAAAGGACTAGAACTGATAGATATTTATTATAAAAAATATAAAAACAACGAGGTATGACAAGATATTTTTATAAAAGCATGTTGTTATTTATATGTTTTTCTCCTTTGTTTATAAGTGGACAAAACAATACAATAACGTTAACCCTTCAGCAAGCCATCGATTTGGGTGTAAAGCAGAATTTGATGCGAAAGGTTTCACAAATGGAAATAGAGAAAAAGAAAGAGAAAATTAATGAATACATGGGCAATCTGTTTCCTAATATAAAAGCATCTGGGACATACAGTAAAAATATTGAAAGTCCCGTGATATTTATGCCTGCTGGTCCACCCTTTTATGGAAGCATATTGAAAATAGGTGCCGAAAACAGTTATGTCGGTGCACTGAGTTTTGGATTGCCGTTGTTTAATATGTCCATATACAATGCTATTGCGCTAGGAAAAAAAGATTTGGAGTTATCCAAAGAAAAATTGCGTGAAAACGAATTGGAACTGGTTTCCAATATCAAGAAAACGTATTATAATTTATTACTTATTAATGAATCGTATTCGGTTATGAATAAAAGTTACCTACACGCTAAAGAAAATGTAGATAATATTCAAAAAATGAATAAGCAGGGATTGGTATCCGACTATGATTTTCTTCGTGCACAGGTACAGGTTGAAAATATCAGACCAAACTTAATTCAATTAAAAAACAGTTATAATAATGTTATGGGATTGTTTAAAGTATTGTTGAATATTGACGATAGTATCCATGTTACAATAGACACAACCTTGATTTACGACGAAAATATTTTTTCTAATATAAATAAGGATTCACTAATGGCGATGGAAAACAATACAACGTTAAAACAGTTGGAAATTCAAAAACAATTACTGAAAGCACAATATAATTTAACAAAGGGAGCCATGTTTCCTACTTTAACCGCCATTGGAAACTATCAATATCAAAGCCAGTCGGAAGATTATAAATTTAACGACTATAAATGGGTTAAATCCTCTTTGGTAGGCTTACAGTTAAATGTTCCCATATTTGCCGGACTTACCATTCGCAGACAGATGAAGCAAGTTCGTATTACTTCCGATGAACTTTCGTTGCAGCAGGAATTTACAAGAAGAACCTTACAGACACAGATAAATACTTCGATAAGTAATATGCAAGTAGCACAGGAAAAATTGAATTGGGCTTTGCAAAATATGAACATGGCAGAAAAAGCATACAGCATTGCAAAAACAAGATACAATACAGGTCAAAGTACTTTATTGGAATTGAACGATGCAGACAATGCCTTAACACAAGCAATGCTAAACCATATTCAAGCAAAGTTTGAATATTTGAATGCTTCATTTGATTTAGAAAAGTTATTGGGTAATTCATTAAAATAAACGTGTAATATGAGAAAAATATCTTTAATGACAGCAATTTTAACTATGGTAATGCTGATTTCGTGTAAACAGAAAACAAACAATGAAAAAACTGCAGTAAAAGAAATAACCAATGTAAAAACCATGGTGATGCAAAAGAAAACCATAGATAGAACGGTAACCTATTCTGCCAACATTATGGCGTATGAAGAGAACCATTTGGCACCAGCCGCCGCTGGCAGAGTAGAAAAAATTCTGGTGGACGTTGGGGATGTAGTTACAAAGGGACAAACAGTGGTATTGCTGGATAGAACCAATTATAATCAGGCAAGAATTCAATTTGATAAAGTTAAAATTGATTTGATAAGAACTGATTCTTTGCTAAAACAGGGTGGAATTTCGCAGCAACAATACGACATGGTAAAAATGCAATACGATGTAGCCAAAAACAGCATGGATTTTCTGGATGAAAACACTACCCTCAAATCGCCTATCAATGGCGTTATTACAGGCAAGTATCTTAACGATGGAGAGTTGTTTGCTATGTCGCCTGCACCGTCGGTAGGAAAACCCGCCATTATTTCCATTATGAATTTAAGCAGTGTAAAATTGCTGGTGGCTGTTCCCGAAGCATATTTCCCTGTGATTAAGAAAGGCATGGAAAGCAAAGTAGTACTTGATATTTATCCCGATAAAGTATTTACTGGAAATATTGGGAAAATTTATCCTACCATAGATAATATGACCAAAACGTTTAATGTTGAAATAATTATTCCTAATCCAAATCAATTATTGCGTCCTGGCATGTATGCCAAGGCAGAACTGAATTTAGGGAAAATAGACGCTTTGATTGTTCCTTTGTATGCCGTTTTAAAACAAACCGGTTCTAATGAACGTTATGTATTTATTTATCAAAACGGGAAAGCCTTAAGAAAAATTGTTCAGGTTGGAGCAGTATTCGATGATATGCTTGAAATTGTAAGTGGCCTTAATACGAACGATGAGTTAATTTATGAAGGTCACACATTGTTGCTCGATGGTATGGATGTGAAAAAAGTTCAATAAAAACGATTTTAAAAGAGGCACGTTATGAGTTTATATAGCAGTTCGGTTAAAAACCCCATTACAACATTGGTTATCTTTATCGGGGTTATTGTATTTGGTTTGTATTCTTCCTTTAGAATCCCTGTCGATTTAATGCCCGATATTGAAATCCCCGTTTTGAGCGTTATCACTTTTTATCAGGGTGCCAATGCGTCAGATATTGAGGAAAATGTTACAAAGCCTTTGGAAAATCAATTGAGTTCCTTACAGGATTTAAAGAAAATTGTCTCCAACAGTAAAGATAATATTTCTTTTATATATATCGAATTTGAATATGGAACCAATCTGGATGAGTTATCTAACGATGTGAGAGACGCTATAAGCATGGTAGAACGAAACCTTCCGGATGGATGCGAAAAACCCATGCTGTTTAAATTCAGTTCGAATATGATTCCCGTGGTTATTTATGGAGTAAAAGCCAACGAAAGTTATATGGCATTGAACAAAATACTTGAAGACCGAGTAGTGGACCGGTTAAGCCGTATAGATGGTGTAGGTGCTGTCAACATTATGGGTGCACCTACACGTGCTGTTCAGGTAAAATGCGACCCTCGCAAACTGGATGCTTACAATCTTTCTATTGAACAAATTGGCAATGCCATTAAGGCAGAAAATTTTTCCTTACCTTCGGGTGATATTGAAATAGGAGTTCTTGACTTATCTGTACGTGTTAATGGTGAGTTTGAAACCAGTGATAAAGTTAAAGATGTTATTGTTGCTAACAATAATGGGAAAATTATTCGTATAAGCGATGTTGCCACCGTAACCGATACATTAAAAAGAACGACGATAGACGAACGTATAAACGGTAGTCGTGGCGTTCGTATTATGGTGCAAAAGCAATCAGGTTCCAATACGGTTAAGGTTGCCAAACTGGTAAAAGAAAAATTGAACGAAGTTAAAAAAGAATTGCCTCCCGATGTAGAGTTGGAAGAAATATTGGATACATCATCCTTTATTAATAATTCTGTAAACAGTTTGATGGAAACTATTATCTATGCACTTATATTTGTTTCATTGGTAGTTATCATGTTTCTGGCACGCTGGCGAGCAAGTTTCATCATTTTGCTTACTATCCCTATTTCGCTTATTACATCATTTATATACCTCTATTTAACTGGAAACACGCTGAATATTATATCTCTGTCGGCACTTGCCATTGTCATCGGATTGGTAGTGGACGATGCCATTGTGGTACTGGAAAATATTACTAAACACATTGAACGGGGTAGTAGCCCACGCGAAGCCGCTATTTATGCTACCAACGAAATAGGAATGGCAGTAGTTGCTTCTACATTAACCATTATCGCAGTATTTTTACCATTAACCATGATGTCTGGACTAACCGGTATTATTTTTAGACAGTTAGGATGGATAGTTTCTATTACTATTACTATTTCGCTTATCACTGCCTTAACCATGACACCTATGCTTGCATCTAAAATGATGGCAAGTAATATATATGGTAAAAAGAAACAGAACCGCTTTATCGATGGTGTTTATCGTTTTTGGAGATATTTTGATAACTTGTATGCCAACATACTTCGTTATTTATTATCACATAAAACATGGACCATTGTATCGGCTATTATTATTTTTCTGATAAGCCTTTATACATTCCGGTTTATTGGAACGGAGTTTATGCCTGCTTCTGACAACGGACGTATTAGTTCTTCCATTGAACTTCCACAAGGTATTCGTATTAGTGAAACACGTCAATTGGCAGATACGATTGAAAAAATTATTAAAACAAAATATCCGGAAATAACTACGGTGTCCACGAGTATAGGTGCAGGCGAATCGGGTAAACTTACGTCTGCTATAACTAAATCGGCATCATACATTATTAATTTTACTATGAAATTGCCAGAAAAAACAAAACGTGAACGCAGTATTTTTGAAATAAGCGACAGTTTAAGAAATGATATTTCAAAATTTACACAAATTTCTACATTTACTGTGGATGCAGGAGGTTCAAGAAGTGCAGGAGGTATGGGTGGAATGATGGCAATGATGGGTGGTGGAAATACTATTGAAATTGATGTTTTTGGATTTGACTTTAACGAAACAAATAGAATTTCGGAGGAACTTACTCAATTTTTAAAAAGTCAGTCGGGTTTTAAAGATATTACTGTAAGCCGCGATAAGGATAGAGCCGAAATACAAATTATTCCTAATCGTGAAAAATTAACTCAACTTGGCATGAGTACGGCTTTGCTTGCCAGTGAAGTTAGAAACAGAATTTATGGTATGACCGCCAGTGAATATAAGGAAGAAGGTACAGAATACGATATTATAGTTAAATATGATGATAATTATTTGACTACTATACGCGACTTGGAAAATCTTTCCATTACAGGACCACGCGGAAATACGGTGAAACTGAAAGACGTTGCTACTATTAATCAGTTATTTACTATTCCCAATATTGAACATGAAAATAAAATCCGTGTAAACAGAATCGTGGCTTCCTTGTCGGGTCGTGATTTGGGTTCTGCTACAACGATTATTAACAATAAGGCTGCACAAATGAATTTGCCTAAAAATATTTTTGTTGAAGTAAGTGGTTCTGCCAAAGATATGCAGGATACATTTAGAGACCTTATGGGACTGTTTGTCCTTATTCTTTTATTGGTTTATATTGTAATGTCGGCACAGTTTGAATCGTTCAGAGAACCCTTTATTATTATGTTTTCTGTTCCCTTTGCTGTTACCGGTGTATTTTTGGCATTGTTCATTACAGGGACTACATTAAATATTATTTCAGGAATTGCTATCGTCATGCTGGTCGGCATTGTGGTTAAAAACTCCATTGTGCTCATAGACTTTGTTAATATATTGCGAAGTCGTGGCATGTCTATTTCCAGAGCAATAATTGAAGGTGGACGGTCTCGGTTGCGTCCCATATTAATGACTTCTTTTGCTACTATTTTAGGCATGTTCCCTTTGGCAATTGGTAGTGGAGAGGGAGCAGAAATGTGGCGACCCATGGGTATAGCCATGATAGGAGGATTGACATTTTCTTTTTTAATTTCTCTCGTGCTGGTACCTATTATTTATAGTCTCTTTGGCAGTTCCAAAGTTAAACGTACACGTAAAAATATTCGTAAAAATTTAGAACAATGAAAGCGGTATTTGTAGTTTTTAATCAAGCCCTTACCGAGCAGGTAGAGCAGGCTTTTTCCAGTTTGGCTATACACGGCTACAGCCAATGGCCCGAAATGCATGGTGCCGGTAGCATGAAAGGAGAGCCTCATCTTGGAACACATATTTGGCCAACTTTAAATACGGGAATGCTTACTATAGTTGAAGATAATGTCGTTCCGAAACTTTTATCAAAAATTCAAAAAATTGATAAGTCTGCTGAAAGGCAAGGCATGCATGCTTTTGTTTGGAATATCGAAGCTATGGTTTGATTATTTTCTATTATAGAAAATCAGATTATTGATTAAAAAATAATTATCGATATAACGGAAAGTATGCCAGATATAAAAAAAATGATAAACATGACTACTTTTAGTATAATTGATTTGTAAAATAGAAAGGCAATCTGTAATTTTGCCTTTCTATTTTTTTAGGGCCCATAGCTCAGTCGGTTAGAGCACCTGACTCATAATCAGGGGGTCGCAGGATCGTTCCCTGCTGGGCCCACAAGAATGTCAACCGTTTTAAAACAAAAGCGAAGCGAATTGTTTTAATGAACTTGTTAGCAAGTCGGTATTACTTGTTTTCCTGTAATAATTTCGAATAAATCACTTCTCTTCTAAAAAATAGTGTGTAAAGAAAGTTCACCGATAAACTATATTTTTTGTAACTTTTTATTTTGAATGGCAAAAAGTTTGAGAAAAAAGTTAACAAAATTGCTGCATTTTTCGTTTACTCTTTTCTCACTCACATTATTCCACTCGAAAGCAATCTATATTGTTAACATCTTCTTCTATGGCAGTACCAATAACTGCAAGGTTTGCACCGTTTTGGAAACACTCGTTTAACATGGAGGCATTTTTTATTCCGCCACCTACGGCAACCGGTATAGATACTTGTTTTGAAATAGTACGAATAATGGTGGGTGAAACAGGATGTATGGCACCACTGCCTGCTTCAAGATAAATCATTTTAAAGCCTAGCATTTCCGCTGCTATGGCAGTAGCCAGAATAATATCTGTTTTTTCCTGAGGAATAGGGTGGGTATGGCTCATGTATTCTACGCTAGTATGACATCCGCCATCTATCAATATATACGCAACGGGAATAACATCCATAGCAAAACGCTTTAGTATAGGTGCGGCTATTACTTGTTGTCCAATCAGGTATTCGGCATTTCTACCCGATACTAACGATGTAAAGAAAATACCATCGGCATAAGGCGACAATTGATAAGTGCTTCCCGGAAAAAGATATACCGGCAAGGTACTTGCTTTTTTTATCTCCTGTACTACCACATTTATATCGTTAAAAACAAGACTTCCACCAACCAAAAACATAGAAAAATTAGCACGTTCTGCACGTTGACACAATGCAGGAATTTTCTCCAGGTTTACTTTGTCTGGATCTATTAATAAAGCAACGCACGGCTTATGTTGTATAGTGGTCAATACATTCATTTATATATTCCATTTTGAAAGCACCAAGTTATAAAATAATTTTGACGATGACAATAATAAATGTTTATCTGTCTTTTGATAGGTGTCGTAATCGTTGCCGTTATGGTTCCTGTTGGATTAAGTGTAAAGGGATGAATTTCATAATCTATGGAAAAATTGGGACTGGCATTTATTTGCATTTTGTATATAGATTCTTTGGCACACCATATAGCACGCAATAAATCATTTTGTCCTGCAGCCCATATTTTTTCAGTTGCATGCAAGAATTTTCTCGATGCTTTTATAAAATCAGCATCATCTTCTTCCATGTCAACACCCAACCTATGTGTTTTAGAAAGAGCCACTGCCGAATAATGTGGTGAGTGTGTTATGCTTAAAAAAAGGGAGGTTCCCAAAAGTTCTGGTTTTCCTTCGCTATTATAAGTATAGGTAACCGGTGGTTGAATTAACTGATGTAACAAATCGTGTGTGTTCAGCCATTCACATCTGCGATGTGTGTTTGAAAAAGTGGATGCTTTTTGAGCAATATCGCTGTATTGAAAATAATTCTTGTAATATATTTCTGGTTGAACAGGCTGAATAGCGAGGGTTATAATATCGTTCTGCACTATTATTTCCATGTCAGCGTTTCAATCAAATGTTTAACGTCTTTATCAATAAATTCAATCACAGGAGCAAGGCTGTCTTTGTTGGGCTTAACGTTGAAATACAGTGAGGCGCGAAGAAAATGTTTTACACTATCGGTAACATAAAACTGCAAGGGCGACGCTGCATCACCCTTAATTTCGTAAACCATGCCATATATTTTTCGCAGGGTATCGGAATATAAAATCTCGTGAATAGCATCGGCTTTGATATCGTGCTTGTAGGCAAGCGTATGACAATCGTCCAATAAATGAGATAAATTGTTGGTAATAGCAAAATAGGTAATATAAACAGTTGCTTTGAATGATGGAAAATCTATACTAATCCAGCATGGCTCTTTGGTATCCAAACCCTTAACTATACGAGCATAAGCAGGATATTGAAACGAGTAGGGACAGACAGAATCATATAGTATGTATTTTTTTTGAGGCAAATCAATTCTGAAGTATTCCATGGGCTTGGGTGTATAATGCGAATGACAACCCCACAGAATAAAAATTAGTAACCCTCCTATTACAATACTATAGAAACGTTGTTTCATGTGCAAATTCAATTACATTCTACGAAGAAACCATATTGGGTAAAACAATTTGAACTGAATGAATTCTTCTATCGTCAGCCTTTTTAATGATAAAGGTAAATCTATCAATAGTGATATGGTCGTTGGTTTTGGGTATGGTACCGGTATGTTGCAATATTAAACCGGCAATGGTTTCTGAATCGGCTTTTTGCGGAACAAAAATAGAACTGTCTATATTGGCAATATGACAAAAATCGTTGATAAGCATTTTCCCGTCCACTTCGTATGTATGGTCATCAATTTTTATATAAGATAGTTTTTCCTTATCAAATTCATCGTAAATATTGCCCACAATTTCTTCCAGCACATCTTCCAGTGTAATAATACCGGAAGTACCGCCATACTCATCTATTACAATTGCCAGATGAATTTTCTTCTCCTGAAATTCTTCGAGCAAATCATTAATATATTTGGTTTCGGGAACAAAATAGGGTGGTCTAATAAGCGATTGCCATTTAAAATCTGGCTTATGCAAATGAGGCAGTAAATCCTTGATATAAAGTATGCCAACCATATTATCAAAATTATTTTTAATGACAGGTATTCTGCTAAATCCAGATTCTTTGATGGTTTGAATTACAGTGGCAAAACTGTCTTTTATATCAACCGTTTTAACATCCATGCGGGGAATGAGTATTTCGTTAACACGAATAGAAGTAAAATTAACAATGCCCTTTAAAATGTTTTTCTCATTTTTTAAATCGGTGGATACCAAATCAATGGCATCGGACAAGTCGTTAAAATTTAATTTGCTTTTTTGTTTTACCTTATTTCTAAAAAAAACGGTAGTGTTGGTTAGTAAATAAATGATGGGTGAAAAAACCCATTGAAAAAAGATAATAATAGATGAAGTAAGGGTAGCCGTTCGAATGGGATTTTGTAGTGCCAGCGTTTTTGGAATTACTTCACCAAAAAGCAACAGCAGACAGGTAACTAATACCGTTTGAATAAGAAAGGAAAGCCAAAAACTGCGTTGTGATAAATTAAATACGCTATTGGAAAACCATACAAAGTCTATAATAAAAGCAATATTAACAAAATTGTTGGTAGTTAAAATAGTGGCTAACAATTTTTCCGGATTTGCTAAAAGTTGTAAAATGCGTCGATGCGATTGTTTAGAAGCATTTTTTAGTAATGTAATATCTTTGGATTGAATAGAAAAAAAGGCTACTTCACTGGCAGACATGACAGCACTCAATAACAAGAGAATTAACATGGTTAAAACTCCTGTAAATAAAACCGTAAAATCGTGTGAAATATAAACAGAATTAAGCACTATCCCTGTAAGCCGTTAAAAAGGCAAATCATCTCCCTCGCCCTCTGCTGAAATATCAACAATACTATCTTTAATGTTATCCACCACATCGGGATGATGTCCGTCATCTTCTTTCTTTCCTAACAATTGTATTTTGTCTGCCAACACCTCAACAATGGTTCTATTTTGATTTTCCTTATCGGTGTAACTGCGACTTTTTAGCCTACCTTCTACATAAATAAGGCTTCCCTTTTTAATATATTTTTCAGCCAATTGAGCAAGATTTCTCCATGCAACAATATTATGCCAATCGGTGTTTTTTTGCATATTGCCCTGAGAATCTTTATAAACTTCGTTGGTGGCAAGTGTAAAAGATGCTACCTGAACATTGTCGTTTATTGTTCTTACGTTGGGGTCTTTACCAACGTGTCCTACTAAAATAACTTTATTTACTGACATAAAAATTAAATTTGGTTTATACAAAAGTAATACATTTTTTTTAATTAACCAAATATTTTATTGCATTATTCATTTTCTGTATTTTTTTTTCGCCAAAAACTTTACACGATTTGTGGTTAAATAAATTTATAATCATTGTATCCATATTAGAAAATTGTCTTGTATTTTTGCCAGAATAAAAAAAATAGATAATGAGTTATTTTTCATCGATGAACAGTAGCAATGATAAGAGCGAACGTCAAACAACCAATTTGCCTGTTGAAAAAGTAAACTGTTTAATAATTGGCAGTGGTCCTGCAGGTCTTACAGCGGCTATTTATACGGCAAGAGCCAATCTTAGCCCTGTGATTTACGAAGGGCTTGTTCCTGGAGGGCAATTGACCTTTACTAGCGAAGTAGAAAATTTTCCGGGCTATCCCGAAGGAATTTCTGGTGCTGCCATGATGGAAGATATAAAAAAACAAGCCATACGATTTGGTGCCGATGTCCGTTTTGGGTTGGCTACCAAAGTAGATTTTGCCGGACCTGTTTACAAAGTATGGATAGATGATGAAAAAATAATAGAAGCCAATGTAGTTATTATTGCTACGGGGGCTATGGCAAAGTACCTGGGGTTGCCGTCGGAAGCAAAATACAGAGGTCATGGAGTATCTGCCTGCGCTATTTGTGATGGCTTTTTCTTCCGCGGTCAGGACGTGGCAGTGGTTGGTGGTGGTGATACAGCGTGCGAAGATGCTACTTATCTTTCCGGTATATGCCATAAAGTTTATTTAATTGTACGAAAAAATTGTCTTCGTGCGTCCAAAGCAATGCAACAAAAAGTAATGAGCCGGAAAAATATTGAAATACTTTACGAACATCAAACTAAAGAAATCACAGGTAACGAGGATGGTGTTGATGGAGTAATTGTGGTGGATAAAAACGGGCATGAACAAAAAATTGCCGTTTCTGGTTTTTTTGTTGCCATTGGTCATCATCCCAATTCCGAAATTTTCCAACCCTTTATTAATACGGATGAAACAGGATATATACTGACTAAACCCGGTTCAACCGTAACAAATCTGCCAGGAATTTTTGCCTGTGGTGATGTTCAGGATAATCGATTTCGTCAAGCAATTACTGCTGCTGGCTCTGGCTGTATAGCCGCCATGGAAGCAGAACAATATTTACAGAGCAAATAAACGTGTATCAACTTGCTTTTTCAGTTTGTTAGCACTATCCAAAAGCAAACTAATAAAATACATTTTATTTTTTAGTGAGCGTTATCGGTTTAGTATTATTGGGTTATTTCATAATTTCCATTTCCGTTTATCCGGATAAGGGGAGGCTTTTTGTTTTTTTCAACATAATCGTACACGGGTTTCAGTGTTTTCCAAAACGCTGTATATTGCGGATACAGTTGCGTTGCTATTTTTATGTTATCTTCCGTCATTTTAAATGGAAAAATTTCAACATAAATACGTCGTTGTCCTTGTGCCGTTGCTTCTATAGCCATAATATAAAGTTCCTTAATGGCATCATCACCCAATGGGAAACAACCCACAGTAACACAATTTCCGTGAATAAAAATATCGCCTCCTGCGGGTTGTCCATAAGCAAATTTTATATCCGAAGCATTGGGATAATTAATGCTTAACGATAAATAAAAATTACTCACAGGATTAAAACGGTTTATATAATAAAAACCTTCGGGCATTTGGTTGTCGCCTTGAAGTCGTTTGGGTCCTAATTTTCCAGATGTTGCACATAACGGATAATTAGTAATTACAGTCCAGACGCTGTCATTCTTTTTCTTGCCCCACACTTCCAACATTTTTTCCTGCTTGAAAATTCGTATAAACAATTGCAAATCGTTTAAATCGAGTTTCGATGCCATTAAAAGCGATTCTACATTGGAAAGTTTTTCTCTATAGGCTGTTTTTACACGGTCATACGATTTTTGTTTTTCCAAAAACGTTTGTCCTGCCACAGTTTTCATCATAAAGAAAAGAACAATAACACTAAAAAAACGATACATATTTATAAAAGCGTAAACGGTTTTTCTTTTAAAAAGAGTACAAAAATGATAGATTTGGTAACCTCATCATCCAGATAAATTTGTTTTACCGGTGCAATGCCAACTATTTCTTTTTTTATGGCAAAGGTATTGGGATTATAATACCAGTTTTCTATAAATACAAGGCTGTAGATGTTATAATACGGCATATACAGTGATGAATCGGTAATGTCAAGACGTTCGTTAAGTTCATTTTTTGATAATTTTTTTCCATTATTGGGATGATAAACCGGAATTTGTCCGTTTAGGGCTTTATCAATAATGAGTTTGACCAGTAAATTTTTATTCAGACTGCGGTTGACATTCAGCGTATCGTCCAGCAAAAATTCATAAATAACGTGTTTGGCAAGCAATTGTAAATTAGATGTATCGGAACAGGAAACTTTACCCGTTAGTATTTTACTTTTTTCTTCCTTATTATATTTTATCGGCGACCAAAACACTACTTCTTTATTAAAAAGGAAAGACTCAGTGGTGTCCAGTGTCCAATGCTCGTAAAAATAAAAATCGCTAAACTCAGTGGTATCAAAGGTTTGCTGTTTATTATTTTTTAGCAGCGAAAGCCATGCTTCTTTATCCAATGGATGAAAAATGGTATCGTCAAAAATAGGATTGTATAACGTTATCTTGTTTTGCAATACCTGATAAAAAAGACGTGAGACAAATTCTTTTACTGAAAAAGGTGATTTCCATGGTGACGAATCCATAGCACTGCTTGAATAAACAGAAATCACCGATACATTTTTATCCAGTAACATGTTGGTTTGATACGATAAGGTATTCTTTTCGTACTTGTTCTGACAACTAGACAGAATCAGTAATAAAAGAAATAATAAAGTTACACGCTTGTACATATTATCGATTTTTTGGTACGATACTCATCACCGGAATATTTGAATTATGAATAATTTCTTTTGCCAGCGAACCTACAAAATATTTAATTACTTCCGTTTCCTGCTGAGTCATAATAATTATAAGGTCTGCTTCTACTTTATAAGAAAAATCTAATAAGGTTGAGCACATATTTTCGTTTCCAGGCTCACCGGAAATAAAATTTTGAGTACACTCAACGCCATTGCTGCTGATGTAATTGCTTACTTGCTCCAGTTGCATTTTTAATCGGTTCATAATATACATATCGCTGGTAGTGTTGACAGTAACAGCGTGGATAACACTTCCAAAATATTTGGCAAAGTAAATAGCATAAGATACTTTTTCACGCGTCTCTTTGGTAAGGTCCAAAGGCAATACAATATTTTTACATCCTGCTCGGTGTTGTTTTCCCTTAATAGTTATAACTGGAAAATTGGCTTCACGAATAATTCTAAGTGCATTGCTGCCAATAATTTTTTGCTTGATGTCGGCAGAACCTGTGGTACCAACAATTAAAAATTTTACGTTTAACCGTTCAGCAACGCTGATAATCGTTTCTACCAGTTTCCCTCTTTCAACGATGGGAACTACTTTAACACCTGATTTTTGTTCAATAAAACCAGCAAAACTTATCATTTTTTCTTTCAGTTTTTCGGTAAAGTCCGATTGTTCATTTTTGCCAAACAGTCCCCACAAAGCATTGTTTTCGGTAATGACATGCAAAATATTTATTTCGGCATGTACCATGCGTGCAATGTTATACGATTGGTCTAAGGCAATTAATGATTGTTCACCAAAATCTACAGGCACTAAAATTTTATTTTCACGATTTTCCATATAAAAACATTTTTCTCTGCTTACAAAATTAATACATATTTTACAATGCCAACTATTTTTTACAAAAATTTTTCAATACTGCCTTTCAGGTTTTGGCTGCATGGTGAGATTGCTTCGCTACGCTCGCAATGACGAGA
>CAYSIN010000069.1:0-15464 GCA_964431135.1 uncultured Bacteroidales bacterium | reverse complement strand
CCGTTCAGTGCAAGGAGTTGCTCATGGTTTCCCTGTTCAACAATTTCGCCCTTGTTGATTACCAATATCAGGTCAGCATTGACAATGGTAGAAAGTCGATGTGCAATGACCAGCGAAGTGCGGTTTTGCATTAAATTGGTTAATGCTTCCTGCACTAATCGTTCCGATTCAGTATCCAGAGAAGAAGTGGCTTCATCAAGAATTAAAACAGGTGGATTTTTCAGTACTGCCCTTGCAATGCTGATGCGTTGCTTTTGCCCGCCGGAGAGTTTATCGCCACAATCGCCAATGTTGGTATAAAAATGGGTTGGATATTCCATGATAAACTGATAAGCATTGGCTACTTTGGCAGCATCGGCTACTTGTTGCTCAGTGGCTTCGTTTGTTCCAAAGGCTATATTATGAAAAATAGTATCGTTAAACAAAATAGGCTGTTGCGTTACAATTCCCATTAAACTTCGTAAATCTTTTATTTTAATATTTCGAATAGAAATACCATCGAGTAAAATATCGCCGTCGGTAACGTCAAAAAAGCGGGGGATGAGGTCAGCAATAGTTGACTTGCCTGCACCCGACGGTCCTACAAGTGCTACTGTTTTTCCTTTTTCAATTTTAAACGAAACGTTTTTTAATACATATTCATCTTCGTATTTAAAACTGACATTGTTGAATTCTATTTCATGTCTAAATTCATGAATCGATACCGCATTGGGTGCTTCGTATATTTTGATATCGGCATTTAGAATTTGTTCAATTCTATCTACCGAGGCTATCCCTTTTTGAATATTGTAATATGCTTGAGAAAAGGCTTTGGCAGGGTTTATTACTTGTGAAAAAATAACCAGATAGGCAATAAATTCCTGTGAAGTTAGTTCTGCTTTATTATATAATACCAGTGTGCCTCCATAATACATGAGTGCCACCAGCACAATGGTAGCCAGCAGTTCACTCAATGGAGAAGCCAGGTAGCGACGCCTGAATAGTTTGGTCATAAGTCGGGTATAAAAATGATTCATGCTTTGAAAACGGGTGTTCATTTTTTCTTCTGCGTTAAATCCTTTAATGATACGAATACCCGACAGTGTTTCTTCTACTACGCTGATAATATTTCCCATACGACGCTGTCCCTGATTGGATTGTTTTCGCAATACTTTTCCGACACGTCCTATGACAATACCACTAAGGGGCAGCAATATCAATGTAAATAGTGTAAGTTGATAACTCATAAAAAAGAGTGTAACTAGATAAATAATGATGGTTATAGGGTCGCGAAAAAACATTTCGATAGAACTCATAATGCTCCATTCAATTTCGGATACATCGGTGGACATGCGTGTGATGATATCCCCTTTTTTTTCGTTGGAAAAAAACGATAAAGGCAATTTTAATATTTTATTATACAACATATTTCTGATATCGCGAATAACGCCGTTGCGTATGGGTGCCATAAAATAGTTCGCCAGAAATATGCAAATATTTTTTAATAAGGAAGTAACCATGACCAAAATACTGACCAGCAATAATGCGGCACCTGGTCCATGCTCGTCTATTTGCAACGTTAGAATATAATTAAAATTATGTTGTATGCTATTAACCGATAATTCAAATGGTACGGCTGTCCTAACAGATGGTTGTGTACCAAATAAAATTCCCAGAAAAGGGATAACCATGGTTAAACTGAAAAGGCTGAAAAGTGAACCGAGTATATTAAAAAATCCATTCAATACAGCCTTAACCCAATAGGGCTTTACATATTTTAACAATTGAGCAAATCGTTTCATGGTTATTGTCCCGTATAATTAAATGGTGTTAGTTGTTTGAGTTCTTTTTTGCATTTGTCAGAGACATTAAGAGAATCAATGAAATGGTGAAGCATTTCTTTGGTAACGGTATGATGTGTGCGGGTTAATTCCTTCAATGCTTCGTACGCACCCTCGTATCCTTCTCTTCGCAAAATAGTTTGAATACCTTCTGCTATGACCATCCAGTTTTTATTCAAATCGTCGTGAATGATGTCGGTATTAACCATTAATTTATTCATTCCTTTTATGATACTTTGAAAGGCAATGATGGAATGTGCTATGGGCACACCCATATTACGTAAAACGGTTGAATCGGTCAAATCACGTTGCATTCGTGAAATAGGAAGTTTGGCACTTAAAAATTCAAACAGAGCATTGGCATACATCAGATTTCCTTCGGCATTTTCAAAATCTATGGGATTTACCTTGTGGGGCATTGTAGAAGAACCAACTTCCTTGTTGTTTATTTTTTGTTTGAAATAGTTCATAGAGATGTATGTCCAGCAATCACGGCATAAATCTATCAAAATGGTATTAATTCGTTTTAAATTGTCGAAAAGTGCAGCCAGATAATCATAATGTTCAATTTGAGTTGTTACTTGCGAACGTTCGAGTTCTAATACATGATTGACAAAGGCATTGGCAAATTCATTCCACTTTATTTGCGGATAGGCGGCATAGTGAGCGTTAAAATTTCCGGTGGCACCGCCAAATTTGGCAGCATACGGAATAATATACATCATGCCAAGTTGCTTGTGCAGCCGTTCTACAAACACCATCATTTCTTTGCCCAGACGTGTGGGCGATGCCGGCTGACCATGCGTGTGTGCTAGCATGGGTATATCTTTCCATTCGTTTACCCTGTCTATTAATATATCTATCAGTGAATCGAGTTTTGGGTAATACTGTTCGGTCATGCTTTTTTTTAACAACAGCGGGATGGCGGTATTGTTGATGTCCTGCGAAGTTAAGCCAAAATGAATAAATTCCTTGTATGGGGATAAACCGTTTTGTTCAAAGCGTTCTTTAAGAAAATATTCAACGGCTTTAACATCATGATTGGTTACTTTTTCAATATCCTTAATGCGTTGTGCATCGTCAAGACTGAAATGTTCAAACCACGATAAAAGCGTTTCGAAATGATGAGAATCAAATTCTACTAAGGGAGGTAAAGGAATTTTACAAAGAGCAATAAAATACTGAATTTCTACAAAAACTCGGTATTTTATCAGTGCAAATTCGCTAAAATAGGATGCCAATGCCGAAACTTGCTTTCTGTAACGTCCGTCAATTGGAGAGATTGCTGTTAGTTCATTTAACTGCATGGTACAAAAATTAATCGGTAAAGGTACTTAAATTATTTTATCAATTTAAACGAAACGATAAATTTGTAGTGGATGAATTAAACTATAGCAGTCTAATGTTTTTTAAATGGATTTTATTTATTTACTATTTGTCTATAATGTCCGTTTTTACAATACGTGCTTCATAAAATGCTCTATACGTCCGGTAAAATCATCTTTTTTTAATTTTGCAAATCTTGAGAGCATACTTTTTATGACATTTATGTCCAATATTTAATTTTACGTTAATACCAATAGGAATATTTTATGGAGATACGTCCTAAAGGAAGTATCTATTCAATGTCTATTCACAAAATTTATTTCATTCTTTTGTTAGCGGTTTGGTATAAATTAGTATATGGGGCAAGTATTTTATCAGTTTAAAAAGTAATAGGTGTATAAAATTTTCTAAAAAATACAAAATTTTAAACATAATAATATACATAAATTTAAACATTTAATAAGTACCGGATAGTCCCAATTTGAAAAGTTTATTTTTTAGAACATAGCGAATAAAAGTATTATTTTAACTTTACCGTCTCAATAATTCGTCGTGTCTATTTTATTGATGGGATAAATTTTTCAGATTAAATTAAGAATGGATTTAATAAAAAGATGACTTTTATTTTTTCCGTCTATTTGTATTTTGAAAATAAACGTGTATATTTGCCTCTTTAAATATTAAATATGAATTTAAAGATTGGTTTATTAATAATATGGATTTGTGTTGCCGTATATGCCGAAGCACAAGAAGATACGTCATTTATACCTTCAATGATTACCATTGAAGAGGCAAAATTAAGCGTAATAGAAAGCGAATGGGCTTCCAAGGTCGTTAGTTTTTCTTCAGAATATTCATCCAAAGAAAAATCAGCCAGTCAAGTTATAGGAAAACCAAATGTAATGCCGATAGGAGGCTCGTCGCCGTGTGCATGGACCTATAATAAAAAAGATAAAAATGGAAATGAATTTATTCGTGTATCCTTTGATAAACCTATTAAAGCAAAACAAATAGGTGTTGCCGAGAATTATAAACCAAATGCTGTTGAAAAAATCACACTTTATGGAAAAAATCCTGGTGAAGAAAAAATAGTGTATCAGGGAGAAGCAGAATTTAGTAAGGAAAAATGTCGCATGTTTGATGTTTTTTTTGATGAAACACCCTTTGAAGTTGCCGAAGTAGAAATTCGTTTAAATTCAAATAAAGTATCCGATTTTGAAATAGATGCGATTGGTATTTCAAATCAATCCGACAGTATAAAAGCGCGCATTAATATTCCTCCCAATTTAAAATATCAGGCAAAAAAAGAATCGTTAGGTTCGAGTATTAATACGGAATATGATGAACGTGCTCCTATTATTTCTGCTGATGAAAAAGAAATATATTTTGACAGGAAAAACAGTCCTAAAAATGTTGGTGGCTCTTCCGATGAAGATGATATCTGGTATTCAAAAATAGTAGATGGACAATGGATACCTGCTATTAATATAGGACCTCCCTTAAACAATCCATTTGATAATTTTGTTCAATCTATTACGCCAGATGGAAATATGCTTTTATTGGCAAATATATATGTTAAGGATGGAAAAAATGTTACTATGAAGCCGGGAGTATCGGTATCATATAAAACTACCAATGGTTGGTCTTTCCCAGAAGAACAACGTATTCGTGATTATATAAATAATAGCCGTTATGTTAACTATTTTTTATCAGCAAACAATAAATATTTACTTATAGCTATAGAAACTGATAAAGGTTATGGTGGATTGGATTTATATGTCAGTTTTCGTTTGAGTGATAATGTTTGGTCATCACCCGTAAATTTGGGTTCTGATGTAAATACAGTGGCTAATGATTATTCTCCCTTTTTGGCTACCGATGGATTGACTTTATATTATTCTACATCAGGACATAGCGGTTATGGTAAAGAAGATATTTTTGTTGTACGACGTCTGGATGATACTTGGAAAAAGTGGTCAGAGCCAATGAATATGGGGCAACCCATTAATTCTCCCGAATCGGATACCAAGTTTTCTATACCTGCATCAGGAGGATATGCTTATTTTTCCTCCAGTGAAGGTTCTGTAGGATTGAATGATATTTTTAGAATTTTATTACCCGATACAGCAAAACCTCAATCGGTTGTTTTATTAAAGGGGAAAATTATTGATTATATTTCAAAAAGTCCTATTGGAAGTGCCATTATTATTTATAAGGACTTTCCCAACGAAGTAATCGTTGTAAAGGAAAAAAGCGATTCGCTTACAGGAAATTTCAGCGTTTATCTGCCCATTGGATATAAATATACTGCTTTAATTAAAGCCGATGGTTATATTGATGGAAAACAAATGCTTGATTTAACGTCTATTTATAACTTTACAGTCGTTGAACAGCAACCTGTGCCTATGATTAAAAAAAGTGCATACAAAAATTTTAAAGGGAAGTTGAATGATAAATTGACCGATAAATCATTGGCAGGAGCAAAGGTTACATTGGTTACAGAATCAGGAAAGATACTTGCCGTTACGTATGCCAATGAAAAAGGTGAATATGAGTTTAAACTAGAAAATTTGAGTGAGGACGAAAAGTTGTTGTTGAAGGTAGAAAAAGAAAATTATGTCCAGCAAACGTTTGAGTTGGGGGATGTTTCTAACGAAACGGATATTCCACTCGATATTACGCTTGAGCCAGAAATTAAAAAGAATAAGGTTATAGAATTTCATAATATTTATTTTGATTATGGTAGTGCGGAAATAAAAGATACTGCCAAAGTAGTGCTTGACCGAATTGTTGTTGTTATGAACGAGAATCCCACTCTTGAAATTGAACTAAGTGGACACACGGATAGCAAGTCGAGCAACGATTTTAATTTGAAACTGTCGCAGCGACGTGCCGATGCTGCCAAGGAATATATAGTATCAAAAGGAATTGACGGGAAAAGAATTATTGCCAAAGGATATGGTGAAACACGTTTACTTAACAAGTGCAAAGATGGTGTTCCCTGTTCCGAAGAAGAACATGCCATTAATAGAAGAATTGAAGTTAAAGTTTTAAAATTATAGTTATGAAATATACCACTTTTTTTACATTGAATGTCATTGCCTTTTTTTGCATAGTGAATCTTTATTCGCAAGATATTCCCGATAGTTTAAATGCAAAACTGGTGGGTAAAAGTCCGAAAGAACAGGTTACCTATTTGAATAAAATAGCCAATAACAACTTGAAAAAATCTCCTGCTACTGCTTTTGAACTGGCAAAAATATCTTACAGTATAGCCGATAAAAATAATGATAAGAATAGTGCATTAAACAGTTCATTGCTGGCAGGCAAGGCAGCCCGCCTTGCGGGCTCTTTAAATGAAAGCATTGATTATTTAAACAAAGCCATTGTTATTCTTACCAATGCCAATCATAAACCGGGACTTGCAACGGCTTACAATGAACTTGGACTTTCTTATACAAAGAACAATCGCTCCAATGATGCCATCAGTGCCTTTAATAAAAGCGCTTCCTATTTTGAAGAAACGAACGACCTTAAAAATGCCTGCATGGTGTATAACAATTTGGGGGCATTATATGGTAAAACCAATCAACTGAAACAAGCCATTGATGCATTTAAAAAAGAAAACGACCTTTCTGTAAAAATAGGCGATAAAAAAGAAATGGCGTCGTCTATGAATATGCTGGGTGCAGCGTATGCCAAATATGGAAATACTACCGAAGCCATGAACTGCTTTAATAAAGCCAAAGAGATGGCTACTTCCATCAATAATCAGGATTTGCTCGCTTCCATTCAAACCAATATAGATAATTTAAAAAATAATGTTACTAATAAGGAAATGTCAAAAACTACTTATGAGCAGGAACAGCAACAGCAACAGCAAGAGATGGTCAGTTCATTGCAAAATGAGAACCTGACAGTAAAGCAGGAATACATGAAATCTTTTGAAGAAATAGATAAATTAAGTGTTGAAAACAGAGCCAAGGAATTTCGTCTTCGTGCATTGCAAAGTGAAGTTGACAAGCAAAAACTCGAAAACCAAGTAAAGGAGCAAAACTTAAAACTTCTGGAAGCAGAAAATAAGCAAAAAAAAGCAGAACTGGATAGAAAAAATGAATCCATTGCTTATCAGAAAAAAGTATTGATGATAATTGGTATTGCTCTTGGTTTGGTAGTAGTGCTATTAATTTTCATTGTTCAACTGTATGTTCGCAATAAACGTACATTGAAAATTGTTCGTGAACAAAAAACACAAATAGAAAACCAACGCGACGAAATAGAAATCATCAATAAAGAACTGTCAACGCAAAATACGATAATTCGTGAAAGTATCGATTATGCCAAGCATATACAGTTTGCATTATTGCCCTCTGTTTCATTGATTCAACAAAGCATTCCTAACTTTTTTATTTTCTTTAAACCGCGTGATGTGGTAAGTGGTGATTTCTATTGGTATTATAGTGATGCTGCTACTACTATTCTTGCAACAGTTGATTGTACAGGGCATGGCGTTCCGGGTGCTTTTATGAGTATGATTGCCAATTCGCTTTTAAATAATATTGTAAAAGAAAATAAAGTATTTGACCCTGCTAAAATATTGGAATATTTGAATAAAAATGTATTGGAAACACTTGCCCAGAGCGGCGATGATTTTGATAATGGTATGGATATTACGGTTTGTGCTAAACCAAAAAATTCCAACCAACTTATAGTTTCTATGGCTGGACATGAATGCACCATCGTACAAAATAATGAAATAAAAGAACTCGATGGAAAAGATTTTTCTATTGGTGGTGTGTTTGCACGACCCGATATGCAATATCAAAATCACTTCATTCAACTTGTTTCGGGAATGACGTTATATTTTTACAGTGATGGTTTTGCCGACCAAATAGGAGGTAAGGAAGATAAAAAATTCGGTCAGACAGCCTTTTCAGAATTGTTGAAAAAAACAACAGCACAGGAAGTGTCACAACGAGCAGCATATTTAGAAAATGCCTTTAATGAATGGAAAGCAGACAAGAAACAAATAGATGATATTCTGGTGATGGGTTTTACAATTTGAATTGAATGAAAGATTATGCTATGGTGGTGATAGGGGCAATGCCTCTTCGCAAAGAACCATCTGAAAAAAGCGAAATGACTACGCAGTTGCTTTTTAATGACATGGTTCAGTTTTTTGACAGTACGGGAAATTGGGTTAAAGTACATTGCCTTTTTGATGAATATGAAGGCTGGATGGATGCTAAAACATTAAAATTTATAGATAAATCAGATATATCCACTATTAATTCGCCCGTACTGAATACCATTTTTGCATGGGTTAAAAATAATCAGGGTGAAAAAATTTTAATCCCCGGTGGAAGTTTTTTATACAACTATAATGATACAACCGGAGATTTTTTTGTGGGCAATGAAACCTATCATCTGGAAGAAAAATTTATTCCAAGTGTTTTGAGTAGAGAACAAACAGTTATTTTGGCAAAGCAATATTTAAACTGCCCTTATTTGTGGGGTGGCAAGACTGCCTTTGGAATAGATTGTTCTGGTCTGGTGCAAGTTGTTTATAAAATGCTTGGCATTTTTTTGTTACGTGATGCAGCACAGCAGGTAAATCATGGAACAGTCATTAATTTTGTTGAAGAAGCGTTACCCGGCGATTTATTTTTCTTCGACAATGATGAAGGAAATATTGTTCATGTAGGAATTTATGCAGGAAATGGAAAAATTATTCATGCCTCTGGAAAAGTTAGAATAGATAGTATCGACAACCAGGGTATTTTTCGTGAAGATATAAAAAAATATACACATAAACTACGCGTTATAAAACGAATACTTGAATAAATGTTTCGCAAAATAGCAAATATGGCTCAGTTTTATACCGAAACATTTTTGTATGCTGTAAAAGCATTAAAAATAAATAAAGTTCGTGCTTTTCTTTCACTAATCGGAATTACTATTGGCATTTTTTCCATTATTACTGTATTTTCTGTATTGGATAGCATGAAATCGAGTATTCGGAAAAATATTGAATCATTGGGGAACAATATAGTTTATATTCAAAAATGGCCTTGGGAATTTTCAAACGATTATCCTTGGTGGAAATATTTGAATAGACCTCTGGTTAGTGTTCATGAATCGGAAGTAATAGCCGAAAAATCAACCAAAGCCAGTAGTGTAGTGTTTACTGCCAGTACGTTTAAAAATGTGAACTATTATAAAAAGCAGGTGTCCAATGTATTGGTTAATATTGCATCCTACGACTACGATAAGGTTCGCAATTTTGAAGTAGAAAAGGGACACTATTTTACACCTTTCGATGCAAAAAGTGGTGTACGTAAAGTTATTATTGGAACTACGGTTGCCAGTATATTATTTAATAATGAATATCCCATTGGGAAAGATATCAGCATTATGGGATTGAAATTTATGGTCATAGGTGTATTTAAACGTGAAGGAAATTCCATGTCTGGTGAAAGTATGGACAATTCGGTTTTAATACCACTCAACTGTGCCAGAAACATTTTTGACTTGCGTAACGAAATGATGAATCCATCTATTATGGTTCGTGCTTATGATAACGTATCGCTCGATGAATTAACGGCTGAATTAAGAATTATAATGCGTTCGTTGAGGCGAATACGTCCCGTTGAAGAGGATAATTTTGCATTGAATAAAGCCAGTTTAATAACGCAGGGTTTTGAAGATGTATTTAGAATAATTGATACAGCAGGTTTGATTATCGGCGGTTTTTCCATTCTTGTTGGTGGATTTGGCATTGCCAATATCATGTTTGTTTCCGTTAAGGAACGCACCAAACAGATAGGAATTCAAAAAGCCATTGGAGCAAAAAACAATTTCATATTATTTCAGTTTTTAAATGAAGCGGTGTTATTATCATTAATAGGTGGTATAGTTGGATTAATTTGTGTATTTTTTGCGGTTATTTATGGGCAACAGTTAATAGACATGGAATTGAGTTTAAGTTTTCAAAATATTTTGATGGGAATATTTATTTCGGTGGTAATAGGATTGATTTCAGGTTTTGCACCTGCATGGGTTGCCGCCAAAATGAATCCGGTAGATGCTATTAATTCAAACTTTTAAAATATGATATCTTATCGAACTATTCAAAATATTCGTTTTTCATATAAAACTTCTTAAGGAAAATAATTATGTTTAAACAATTAATACAAAAAGATTTTTGGGATACGGTTTGGGTGTTTGTTCAACGCGAACTAAAAATCAAGTATGCGCAAACCTATTTGGGCATATTCTGGATGTTGTTTCCTCCGTTGATGGCATTTTTAGTTGCTTCATTCTTTTTTGGCAATATGATGAAAGTGAGTACAAGCATTCCCAATTATTCGCTGTATGCTTATTGTGGCATGATGGCATGGTATTATTTTTCTTATGTCATTTCGTTCAGCAGCGTTTCGTTAATTCAAAATCAGGATATTGTCGAAAAATCAAATGTGCCGCGATTGGTATTTCCATTAGCCAAGTCGTTAACCGGTATGTTGGATTTATTTATATGGATATTGATTCTCATCGTGATGATTCCAATTAAAGGATTGAGTTATCATCCATCATTGGCCTATATTCCGTTTATTATGATTATGAATCTTATTGCTGGTTTGTCTATTGGTATTTGGATTGCGGCATTTTCTATAAGGTACAGAGATATTTACCAGTTGGTACCTTATATTATTACTGTTACCATGCTCGTTACGCCGGTTTTTTATCATCCGTTTATGGTACCGGAACATTTGCGGATGTTTTTATTTTCCAATCCCGTTGCCGGTGTTATTGAATTTTACAGAAAAGCATTTATTCATGCAGGGCAATCTGTATCTGAATTTTTGCCCGGTTTTTTAATTTCATTGGTAGTACTGTTTTTAGGGCTTTTATATTTCTTTAAACAGGAAAAATATATGGCAGAACGAATATGAGCAAGGAACTGGCTATTCAAATAAGACATCTGTCAAAGCATTTTTCAAAGCGTGAAGAAAAAATGAGTGTTTCTTCCGTTTCAAAAAATAAAATTATTGCGTTGGATGATGTTTCTTTTGATATTTTCAAGGGAGAATCGGTAGGCATTATTGGTAGAAACGGAAGTGGTAAATCGACCTTGCTGAAAATACTGGCAGGTATATATCCGCCAACGTCAGGCGAAATAATGAGTGACGGTAAAATAACTGCGTTGTTGGAATCGGGAATAGGATTTCAAAAAGATTTGAGTGGCTATGACAATATCCTTGTCTTTGGTCGCATACTGGGTATTCCTGCCAACGTTGTCAAAGAGCGAATAAACGAAATAGTGGATTTTTCTGAATTGTCCGATTACATTTATATGCCGATTAAACATTATTCCAGTGGTATGGTATCGCGACTTTCCTTTTCCATTATTCAATTTTTAATGAGCGATATAATACTGATAGATGAAGTACTGGCATTTGGTGATATTAGTTTTCAGGATAAATCCTTACAATACCTTAAAAATCAACAGTCAAGCGGCAAAACCATGTTGCTTGTTTCGCATAATATGAATACGCTGATTTCTCTTTGCGACAGATTTATCGTGTTGCAAAATGGCAAGTATGTCAACGATGGACCTCCCTTAAAAATCATACCTGCTTATTATGAGGAACTTTTGCTGGCAAAAGCGGAAAAAAGAAATAACCTGAAATTTGAAATTGCTTTGCAACAGAATGAAATAATGTTTACTCCACCTTTTTCTTTAAAAGAGATTACTATTCAAAAAGTGAAAGTACATCCATCAAAACAGGGTAACAGTGAGTTTAACATGAATGAAGAAATTGTTATTGAAATAGATTTGTCGGTTTTGTCTTTACGTAGTCAAGAATATGATATGGGTATTATTGTTCGCGATATCATGCAAAATATGATTTTCAGTGCTTCGCTTGGACAACAACAAATATATTTAAAAAGTCAGGAAAAACCGTACAGCGTATTTTTAAGGATAGAGCATAACTGGTTAAATGCTGGTATTTTTTTCTTTAATATTTTTATGATTGACCTGAAAACCAAAGAATATAAATTCAGTCCTCAGCAACTTGCCATACGGATTCTGGCAGATATTGAAACTACAAACGAAAATGAAAGCATTCAAATCATGTCCCTCTTGGGTTCTGTCAAACTACCCGTTAAATGGGAAATAGAGGACAATGTGTAAACCAACTTGCTAACAAGTTCATTAAAACAATACGCTTACCACTCTCATCCTCGTTTGTAACGGTTGGGCAGTTGTTTGTTTTTCATTTCGTTATCCTCCACGAAACGCCAAAGTTAATCATAAAATAATTCTCTATGTCTTGTATATTCATATTTCCTGATATGTCAAGTTGAATGTTCTTACCTATGATATATGCAAATCCACAGTCAATAAAGTTTTCGGGTTTTGTACTATTGGAAAACCAGTTGTAATTTTCTACAAATCCGTTAATCTTTTCTGTGAAACTATAACCCAAACATATTGCAGCAAATTCTGACGGATTGGCGCTTTCTCCATCATATTCAATTCCGATATTGTAACAAATATTTATTTTCTTTGTGATGTCATTATGCATTAACAGATAGATTGAAGGTGTCAAGTTTTCAGGTCTTAAATTTTTATCTCCAAAACAGGGCAATGTCATATTTAATAAAAAAGAAGTCTTTGGTAAAATGCCTTTTTGTTCTGAAATTAATAATTTCGTTCCTATTGTAAATGGATTAAACCCCGTATTGTTTATACTGTCTGTCTTTACCGATATATAATCAGTTTGAAGTCTGATTTCAGAATTATTGTTTAAACCATACCGAAGTAATGAGGTGT
This sequence comes from uncultured Bacteroidales bacterium, assembly GCA_964431135.1. Lineage (GTDB taxonomy): Bacteria > Bacteroidota > Bacteroidia > Bacteroidales > GWA2-32-17 > Ch61. Next base: position 2,480 of record CAYSIN010000069.1, on the reverse strand, counting down.
TATAAAGAAATGTTTCTTGAAGTGTATTTTCTCTTTTATCATTTTCGTAAGAAAAACCTGTTTCAATTTGAATTATTTTTGACGTTGCTATATATGGACTTGTTGCTATTCCCGGTCTGTCAGCAGAAATGTCGGGCAATTCATTTATTTGCGATTTGCCTGAAACAGTTATTGCCATAATTATAAAGAATATTATTACCTTATTCATTCTGCTGTTTCTTTGCTGACCACACTCTATTTTTTACAAGTCCAAATAAAATTGGTCCTAAAAACAACATTACTATACCTGCAATTCCTCTGCTTTGCCTTCTTTTGCTTTTTGTATTTCCACTGGGTGATATAAGGTTTATCAAGTAAATTACGAATATCACTCCCAGTGGAATTTTTGTAATTAAAGCCAACAAAGTTTTAAAAATGTTTCTGTTGTCAATAAATGTGGTTACGATAATCCATAAGAGCAATAGACCTTCAATTCCGAAAAAAATGTTTTGCAAAATGCGATTATCAATTTTGTCACCCAAAATATAGAACAAACCTATCGGAGCAAGAACAAGCATAAAAACTTTTGTCAAGTCTGCGAAATCACGGTAAACTGTTAAGGTTTTTGTAAAGCCAAGGATTATTCCTATTAGCAAAATTCCTATACTTCCGTATATGTAATATTCGCTTGGTATTGATTTTAAAAATCCCATTACTATTTTTTATAATTTAAAATAATCTGTAATGCCTTTTCTGAACAATTGTAAACAGCTTTTTTAAGTCCGCTTATTTTTAACTTTTCTTCGTCAAAATCAATTACTATTGCAGAATTTTTATATTTTGCATCTTTGGTCTCAGTACCTTGCTTGTTTAATATCTCAAAAAGTCCACTATATTTTGATGATAGAAAATTTTCTAAATCTGAATAAATTTTTGATTGTGCTTCTATAACTAATGTTTCAATTTGTGAATCTTTTGAATCAAAACCAAAATTAACTAATGTTGCCTTTGATACACGTATATCTAAAATTCCTTGTTCTATAGGTTCCAAAGGAATAAATGCAACTTTTTTTGCATATCTATATTTTGTAAAAAATAAATACTGCATTCGTTGACTTTTTGCAGTTTCTTCGGGATTGTAATCAGTTTTATCAAATTCCGGCCCCTGTAAAACTGTCTCATTTCTTTTTCTAAGATTTTCTAAAGCCTCTTTACCAGCATCAATATAGTTTTTTGATTTATTTTTAATGGAGGAAGCAATAAAAAGAACAAGGACAGGAATAGCAACCTGCGTGAAGTTCACAATAGAACCTAATAATTCATTCGTGTCGAAATTATTTTTTATTAATAATCCGACAATGGCAATTACACTCATAATTCCGAGTGCAATTGATAACATTTCATTAATTCTTTCTTTATCCATAAATTTATTTTTTAAGGTTCAATATAAAAGGCTTTAATCAATTCCCTGTCGCTGTTATAACCGAGGGCTTTATTTTTAAAATATTCTTTTAATATTTCGGTTTCTTTATTTGAAATACCTGATTTAACAACAAAATCGTAAACATTTTCCCAAATTATTCTTTTAAAAACCCTGTCATCACTTTGCAAAATATGTCTTCCAAATTCATGTTCAATGTTTTTTTCTCTTTCTTTCATTACAAGGTTTATAAGGTAAAAAGGCATTTTTAATTGTTCAGCCATCCAAGAGCCAAGCAGCCAAAAACGCAACAATTCATATTTCTGATCATTTATTACAGTCTTGTAATCACTGCTGAAAACTGATGAATACAAATTATTGCCACCTGTAATATATTTTTGGGGCTCATTCAAATGTCTTTCCAATGTTTCACCTGTACCGGATGTGTCATTGCCCGCTAAAACTTTTGCCTCAATGAAAAATAATGTTTTGTCAGTTAGCACGATTATGTCCGGCTCTGAGCCTCTGTTTATTTGTTCTCCAAATTCCGACCTTGCCCTATTTAAAATTTTTAATGTATCATTTTGTTTTGGCGAGTATGACCATAATATTAATTCTGTCGTGTTGTATTCTTGCCCTGTTAGACTTGTCAGAAAACTTGATAACAAATTATTTCTTTCTAAAAACCTGAAAACATTCCATGTAACAGCGTCTTCGCTGTTTTCTCTGGCAATTCTGCTTTCGCGTTTTACTTCTTTTATTTTTTTTAATCTGTCTATATCGGAATTGTCTGTCCATAAAAGGTTTTCCAATTCTGTTTCATATTCAAAAGTCGAAGGTGAAATATAGATGTTGTGTTTCGGGCATTTATATTTTTCCTCTTTTCTGAAATGTTGTCTTTGTCTTTCAACTTTTTCAGTACAATTTTTCACCGGACATTCAACTTGCGTGTCTGTGATAATTATTTTTTCTTTCAGTTCGTTAATTCCTATCATAGTGTTTCGGGGTTTCTTTAAAAATAACTGCTAACGTGCCGCAGCTATGGCAAGTGTGGGATTTCGTGAACCGTGTTCTGTCAGCC
>CAYSIN010000068.1:0-15554 GCA_964431135.1 uncultured Bacteroidales bacterium | reverse complement strand
AACAGTTTGCTAAACTGTCATACTGGGTAACTGGTATCGGGGGTTCGAATCCCCCCCTCTCCGCAAAATTTTTATAATGAAAATAAGTATAGTATTAACCCTTTAATCTCAAGTATCATGTTTGATTTTGAAAAACTCGATGTGTATCAGGTTGTAAAAGAACAAAACAACAAAGTGTTGGAATTTTTAAAGAAAAACCAGCAAATTGACCCATTGTTAAAAGAACATTGGAAAACGGCCAGTTTAAAAAGTGTACTTAACTTGGCAGAAGGTACAGGTCGTAAAAACACCAATGAAAAAAAAGAATTTTTAACGGCTGCTCGTGGCAATGTGTTTGAGTCAACGACCATTCTTCAAATTGTTAAAGATTTGGGTGGCATTGATGAAACAACCTATCAGGAATATTATGATGGCTACGAAAAAGCATCAAAAATGCTTTTAGGCATGTTTCGCAGTTATAACAAACGCGAACATGAACGTGACTATTCTAATGAGCATATTCAGGATGAAAATCATTATCCAACACAGGAAGATATTTAATTAGACCATATCCTTTCTCGTTTAAATTGTTATTATCAGCAACAGTAAGGATAATTTTCTAATTCAAATATTATTGTTGGAAGAGGTTTTTCGGGGTGTAGCGCAGTTGGTTAGCGTATCTGCTTTGGGAGCAGAGGGTCGTCAGTTCGAGTCTGACCACCCCGACTTCATAAAATTTATTGCTCATTTTTTTGGTTAGCGTATCCCGACTGGAAATCGGGAGGGTCGTCCGTTCGAGTCTGACCACCCCGACTTCGTAAAATTTATTGCTCATTTTTTTGGTTAGCGTATCCCGACTGGAAATCGGGAGGGTCGTCCGTTCGAGTCTGACCACCCCGACTTCGTAAAATTTATTGCTCATTTTTTTGGTTAGCGTATCCCGACTGGAAGTCGGGAGGGTCGTCCGTTCAAGTCTGATCACTTCCTGTATCCCAGTATGTGTGGCACTTAAATCTATTTTTGGTTTGTAAAGTACAATAAAAACGTTTTTTTTAGGAACGATTAATTTAAAAAGAAATACCTATTATTATATAAGGTCACTTCTAAAAATTCAAATAATAATATAACCGCCAAGTTCGCTAAGAAGGCGCAAAGGTCGCAAAGTATTGATATCTATTTCTTTGCGCTTTTTACAGAAAATCTTTGCGTTCTTTCTCGTCTCGTCATTGCTGACGAGACACGTACGGTTTTAAAAAATACAAATTTTAGAAGTTCCTATAATGACAAATCTCAAATTTTTAAATAAAAAAAAATAAGTAAAGATTTTTTTGTATTAAAATATTTTATCACTATTTTTGAAAGTTGAAAAAAAAGAAGTAAACGGAATGTTTTACAAGGGAAAGCCAAGTTGGTTATCTGTTTTATTGTTAGTATTTTGTGTTTCATTTTCGTATGCTGAATCAATCGAAAAAACAGATTCGTTAACGGAGAAAAAAACAACGTTTAATCCAGGCGAATTTATCATAGACCATGTACTTGATAACCATGAATGGCATATTGCCACTGTTGGTGAACATCATATTTCCATTCCATTGCCCGTTATTGTTTACAGTTACAAACAACAGCGATGGTTTTTCTTTATATCCAGTTGCTTTCATCATGGTAAAGAAAGTTACAACGGATTATCTATTGCATCCGAAGGTAATCTTAAAGGTAAAATTGTTGAAGTGAACGAAGAGGGCGAAATGGATGCTGCAGCAAAACTGCCTTTAGATTTATCCATTTCAAAGAATGTAGTTGAAATATTTATTATTGCGGCTTTGCTTTTATGGATATTTATTGCCTCAGCCAGATATTACAAAAAACACCCTGATTCAGCACCCAAAAAACTGGCATCGTGGACAGAACCCCTTATTTTATTTGTACGTGATGATATTGCACGTCCCTCGCTTGGAAACAAATACACCAAATACATGCCTTATTTGTTGACAGTATTTTTCTTTATCTTTTTTTCTAACGTGATAGGATTAATCCCTATCTTTCCCGGCGGTGCCAATGTTACGGGAAATATTGCCGTTACTATGGTTCTTGCTTTGTGTACATTTTTTATTACTACTTTTAGTGGCAATAAGCATTATTGGATAGATATAGTAAACTCGCCGGGTGTGCCATGGTGGCTCAAAATCCCAATCCCCTTAATGCCCATTGTAGAAATAATAGGTGTTATAACAAAACCCTTTGTATTAATGGTCCGTCTATTTGCCAACGTATTGGCAGGACACATTATTGCATTGGGCTTTTTCAGCCTCATTTTTATCTTTGGAGCCATGCATTGGGCATTGGGCTATGGCGTATCCATCATATCAGTATCGTTTGATATTTTTATGATGTTTTTGGAACTTTTGGTAGCCTTTATTCAGGCGTATGTATTTACCTTGTTGTCTGCCATTTATTTTGGCATGGCAACAGAAGAACCTCATTCAAATGAAACTCACTAAATCTATATATTTATGATTACATTAACAGTTTTATTACAGGCAGTAGCAAACGTTGCTATAGCAAAAATGGGTGCTGGTATTGGTGCCGGTGTTGCCGTTATTGGTGCTGGTATTGGTATTGGCAATATTGGTGGAAATGCCATGCAGGCAATTTCAAGACAACCCGAAGCCGTTGGCGATATTCGTTCAAATATGATTATTGCTGCAGCACTTGTCGAAGGAGTTGCATTTTTTGCTATCGTTGTTTGTCTTTTAATCCTTTTTATCTAAAATGAAAGCGGGGAAAAACGGTTGGTTTCTTCCCCACTTTTTTATAGAACATGTAGAAATGATGAATGAATAAAAATAAAATAATATGTTTTTAGTTACTCCCGGAATAGGTTTAATTTTTTGGATGTTGCTTTCCTTTCTTATTGTTTTTTATATTTTAAAACGATTTGCTTGGAAACCTGTACTTAAAACACTGAACGAGCGTGAAGAAAAAATTGACAAGGCATTAAAATCAGCCGAAGAAGCAAAAATTGAAATGCAAAAAATGAAGGCTAATAATGAACAGATATTGACCGAAGCACGCAAACAATCAGACGTAATTGTTAAAGAAGCACGCGAAATGAAAGAAAAAATCATTTCCGATGCCAAAAATCAAGCATCTATAGAAGCAGAGAAAGTAATGAAAAATGCCAAACTTGCCATCGAGAATGAAAAAAATCAGGCTATCAACGAAATAAGAAATCAAATAGCCGAATTCTCTGTGATGATTGCTGAAAAAGTTATTCGTAAAGAATTGAGTACAGAAAATAAACAAAAAGAATATATCGATTCATTATTAAATGATTTTAATCTTAATTAAGGCTTATGAATTACGGGAAAATAGGAGTTAGATACGCAAAAGCCTTGTTTTTAGAAGCCATTGAAGAAAATAATCTTCAACAAGTATATGTTGATTTTCAACTTATACAACAACTCATTTCAGAAAATCCATCTTTTACTTCATTCTTACAGACACCTATACTAAAACCAACCGAAAAAATTGACTTTTTTAATGCAGTTTTTCAAAATCATACCAGCAACTTGAGTCTTCGTTTTCTAAATCTGCTTACCATGCATCGCCGCGAAAATAGACTGACCGACATCATTCGCAATTTTAATGAACTGTATATGAAACACAACCATATCTTAACAGCAACTTTGATAACCCCTATCACAGCCAACGAAGCCATGCTAAAACAATTTACAGAATTATTACAATCAACATTACAAAAAAATATTCTTATTCAAAACAAAATTAATCCTGACATTGACGGAGGATTTATTCTTCAATTGGAAAATAAGGAATATGATGCAAGCATTAAAACACAATTAAACAATATTCGAGAAAAATTAATAAAAACTTCAATGATAAAATAATAATGTTATGGCAGATATAAAACCGGGTGAAATATCACAATTATTAAAAAATCAACTCAAAGGATTAAAAACAGAAGTTGATTACAATGAGATTGGTTATGTTATTCAATCAGGCGATGGTATTGTTAGGGCTTATGGGTTGAATAATGTTCAGGCAAACGAAATGGTTGAATTTGAAAACGGTGTCAAAGGAATTGCTATCAACCTTGAAGAAGACAATGTGGGTATAGTTTTACTTGGCGAAAGCGAAGGGATTAAGGAAGGTGATAAGGTACGCCGTTTAAATACCATCTCATCTATTAAAGTAGGTGAAGGTTTGTGTGGTCGTGTTATTAATACTATTGGTGAACCTATTGACGGTAAAGGACCTGTTACAGGAGAACTTTATGAAATGCCCTTTGAACATAGAGCGCCGGGTGTTATTTTTCGTCAACCTGTAAAAGAACCGTTACAGACAGGCATTAAAGCCATTGATGCCATGATACCTATTGGACGCGGTCAACGCGAATTGATTATTGGAGACCGTCAAACAGGAAAAACCGCTATTGCCATAGATACCATAATTAATCAACGTGAGAACTTTGAAAAGGGACAACCGGTAATCTGTATTTATGTAGCCATCGGACAAAAAGGCTCAACAGTAGCTTCTATTGCCAAAACATTAGAGAAGTATGGAGCAATGGAATATACCATTATTGTTGAAGCCACCGCCAGCGACCCTGCGGCTATGCAATATTATGCTCCTTATGCCGGATGTGCCATTGGTGAATTTTTCCGTGATACGGGACGCCATGCGCTAATTATATACGATGACTTATCCAAACAAGCCGTTTCGTACCGTGAAGTTTCATTGCTACTGCGTCGTCCTCCCGGTCGTGAAGCATATCCAGGCGATATTTTCTATTTGCATTCACGCTTATTGGAACGTGCCGCTAAAATTATTGAATCGGATGAAGTTGCCCGTCAAATGAACGATATTCCTGAATCGATTCGTCATTTAGTAAAAGGCGGAGGTTCATTAACTGCCTTACCTATTATTGAAACACAAGCAGGCGATGTCTCAGCATATATTCCTACTAATGTTATTTCCATAACCGACGGACAAATTTATTTGGAATCAAATCTTTTCAATGGTGGCATTCGACCTGCCATTAACGTAGGTATTTCTGTTTCACGTGTGGGTGGTAATGCACAAATAAAAGCCATGAAAAAAGTAGCCGGCACATTAAAAATAGACCAAGCACAATACCGCGAATTGGAAGCCTTTGCTAAATTTGGAAGCGACCTTGATGCTACCACCAAATCTGTATTGGATAAGGGTTCTAAAAATGTTGAAATATTAAAACAAAAGCAATATTCCCCTGTCCCTGTGGATGAACAAATTGCCATTATTTACTGTGGCACCAAAGGTTTGCTCAAAGATATTCCTGTTAAAAAAGTGAAGGAATTTGAACATGATTTTATTGAATATTTAAAAACAAAACATCCCGACGTACTTAAAACACTGCGTGCTGGAAAAATTGAGGAAGCAGAAATGAAAGTGCTTGACAGTGCTGCCAAAGAAGTTTGCGAAAAATTCAACGTGTTGTAATTGAACTATGCCAAATTTAAAAGACATACGAACGAGAATAAACTCGACCGTTTCTACACGACAGATTACCAGTGCCATGAAAATGGTATCTGCTGCCAAACTTAGAAAAACACAGGATGCTATTATTCGCATGCGACCTTATGTTAACAAGTTACAGGAAATTATGGCAGAAGTTACTGCTACGGTTCATGATGAAGTGGATATTTCGTATATTAAACCACGCCCTATAAATAAAGTGCTGATAGTGCTTATAACTTCTAATAAGGGATTGTGTGGAGCCTTTAATTCTAACGTTTCCAAAAGAGCCCTTCAACATGTTACAGAAACTTATCCCGATATAGAGAAAAATGGAAATGTTCATTTTTACTGCATTGGCAATAAAGGTTATGACATGATAAAAAATAAGAATCTTAAAATTGTTCATCATGAGGACGAAATACTGGATGCCTTATCGTACAATAAGGCTGCTATCTTTGCTGAACAACTCATGAACTTTTTTAATGCAAACGAATATGATAAAATAGAATTTTTTTATAATCGTTTTAAGAATGCAGCCGTTCAAATTATCACAAATGAAGCCTTTTTGCCTATAGTTCAACTAGACACTGTTTCAAAGAAAACAGAAAAATATCAAAAAAATTACATTTTTGAACCCAGCGAAATTGAAATTCTTAACGAAATATTGCCGTTGAGTCTGAAATCGCAAGTCTATAAAATTCTGTTGGACAGTACCACTGCCGAACATGGTGCACGCATGACCGCCATGCACAAAGCCACAGAAAATGCTACCGAAATGCTTAACGACCTTACCTTAACCTATAATAAAGCACGTCAAGCTGCCATTACTAAAGAAATACTCGAAATAGTTAGCGGAGCCAATGCACTGAGCGAATAATTTTTTTCTCTTTATTCTAAGTATTTTATTTCATTCTTTTGTTAGTGGTTTGGTATAAATTTAAAAAGATGAACCTGCATTATTCCAATCTCTGCTTATCGTTTTGGAAAGAATAAAAACACATTCAATAATTTTTTCTATCATCATTAAACCTTTTTACTATTCTTCTATCTAACCCTTTGAAACCAATTAAATTTTATTGTATATGAAAAAAGTAAGTTTTTTAACTGTAGCGCTGAGTGCAGTATTATTTCTCAGCAGTCAATTTGTAAATGCACAAGCAACCAGTGCAAAACAAGAAAAGCCATCTGTTGATAAACCAGCCTGTCAGCAAGACATGATGTGCAAAAACATCCCCGATTTAACAGACCAGCAAAAGAAGCAAATCGAAGATTTTCATTTGGCTCACATGAAAGAGATGACGCCATTGAAAAATCAGATGGGCGAAAAACGTGCTCATTTAAAAACATTACGCACTGCCGATAAGCCCGACAACAATGCCATAAACAAAACCATTGATGAAATTACAAATTTGCAAAATCAAATGATGAAAAAATGTGAAACACATTTTCAGTCTGTACGCGGAATTCTTACCGACAAACAGCGTGTATTTTTTGACGCAAAATGCTGCCAGCATGATGATATGATGGGTGGCGGTTGTGGCAATAAAGGAGGACACGGCAGTGGTTGCAAGGGCGAAGGTGCACATTGCAATAAAGCACCTGCCAATAAAAAATAAAAATAAATCAACGCACATAAAGAGGCTGTCTTATATAGATAGCCTTTTTTATTTATATTCCATCAAGTACTAAAAAGTACAAAAATAGCAGGACTTTTGGGTATTTCCCAATTTTGTTTTTTCCACTCTGACATAGACATGGTTTTAATAAATTCATCGGGTTGGGTTAACTGGCACGCAATACAAAGCATAGTATAGGAATGACATATTTTAATTAGGTCTTCGTACATAGATTTATTCCGATAAGGTGTTTCTATAAAAATCTGAGTTAATTGTTGCTGATGCGACTGTTGCTCTATAAACACTATCTTTTTTTTTCGTTCTTCCGATTTCACAGGTAAATAACCGTTAAACAAAAATTGCTGTGCTGGAAATCCTGAAGCCATCAATGCTAGCATAATGCTCGATGGTCCTATTAATGGAACAACTCTTATTTGATGGCGGTGTGCTGCAGTAACAATGGGATATCCAGGGTCTGCTACCGCAGGACAACCTGCTTCAGATAGCATACACACATCTTTTCCGTTTTGTAAGGGCAATATAAACTCATCTACCTTATTCAAAACAGTATGTTCGTTAAATACCATAAAAATGCTGTCATCAATGGGAAAGTCGGGAATTATTCTTCGTATAAAACGCCTTGCTGTTTTTGTTTCTTCTACTATAAAATATCTTGTTCGGTCTAATATTGATTGATAATAACTGTCATAAAAAAGGCTCGAAATATGCTCCCCTAAGGGTGTTGGAACTAAAAATAAGGTACCTGTTTCTTCCATTTATTTTTTTTATAAAAATACAGGAAAAGTTTGAAATGAAAGAACAAGTTTGTTTGGTGCCATTTTTTACGGTTGATATGTTTACCTTAATACTGTCATATAAAAATACGCATAGATGAAAAAATGTCATAATTAATCAATAAAACACTGACATTATGACTGTTATTACACTAAGGTTTAAAAATTGACATAAAAAAAGAGAAAAAAATTGAATGCTATGAATCTGGAAAAATTTACTATCAAATCAAGAGAGATTGTAGAATATGCGATTCAATTGGCTGAAACAAACAATAATCAGGCAATTGAAAACGGTCATTTGCTAAAAGCCATTTTGGAAAAAGAAAAAAACATTACGGGTTATTTATTTGGTAAGTTAAACATATCGGTAGATGATGTAGAAAGAGTTACCGAACAGATTGTAAAATCGTATCCCAAAGTACAGGGTGGTAATGTATATTTATCGGCATCGGCAGAAAAAGCATTCCTAACAGCACAGCAAACAGCGACAGAAATGGGTGACCAGTTTGTTGCCGTAGAACATTTAATTCTCGGTATATTTAAATCTGGCGATGCTGTTTCTAAAATGTTGAAGGATTACAAAATTACTGAAAGTCTATTAAAGAAAAGTATAGAAGAACTGAGAAAGGGAAGTAAGGTAAACAGCCAGTCAGCCGAATCGTCTTACGATGCCTTAAATCGTTTTGCCATCAATCTGAATGAGCAGGCACAAAATGGGAAATTAGACCCGGTCATTGGTCGTGATGATGAAATTCGCAGAGTACTGCAAATTTTAACCCGTCGTACCAAAAACAATCCTGTATTAATTGGTGAACCCGGTGTAGGAAAAACGGCCATAGTAGAAGGACTGGCTCATCGTATAGTTAAGGGTGATGTACCAGAAAATCTTAAAACAAAACAAGTTTTTTCGCTAGATATGGGTGCCCTTATAGCCGGAGCCATGTACAAAGGTGAATTTGAAGAGCGTTTAAAATCGGTAGTACGTGAAGTAATTGCTTCCGAAGGTGAAATTATTTTGTTTATTGATGAAATTCATACGCTGGTAGGAGCTGGGAAAAGCGAAGGTGCTATGGATGCTGCCAATATTCTTAAACCGGCACTGGCACGTGGTGAACTCAGGGCTATTGGGGCAACTACGCTCAACGAATATCAAAAATATTTTGAAAAGGATAAGGCTCTGGAACGTCGTTTTCAGATGGTAATAGTAAATGAGCCCGACATTACCGATTCGGTATCTATTCTTAGAGGTCTTAAAGAACGCTATGAAACTCATCATAGAGTAAGAATTAAGGATGAAGCCATTGTTGCTGCTGTAGAATTATCATCACGCTATATCAACGAGCGTTTTTTACCCGACAAGGCAATTGACCTTATAGACGAAGCCGCCTCTAAATTGCGTCTCGAAATGAATTCTGTACCCGAAGAAATTGATGAACTTCAACGTAGAATAAAACAATTGGAAATAGAACGCGAAGGAATAAAACGTGAAAACGATAAACAAAAATTAACGAACATTAAAAAAGAATTAAGTGAATTAAATCAGCAACTCACGGAATTGCGTGCCAAGTGGGAAAACGAACGTAATGTAGTTAATAAAATTCAAAAACAGAAAGAATATTTAGAACAATACAAATACGAATCTGAAGTTGCCGAACGTGAAGGATTATATGATAAAGTAGCCGAACTGCGATATGGAAAAATACGTGAAGCACAAAAAAATATTGAAATGCTAAACAGTGAGTTAAAGAAATTGCAGGGAGAAAAACCGCTTATTAAAGAAGAAGTAGATGCGGAAGATATTGCTGAAATAGTATCAAAATGGACAGGTATTCCTGTTTCTAAAATGTTGCAGAGTGAACGTGAAAAATTGTTGCACTTGGAAGAAGAATTACATAAACGTGTTATCGGACAGGACGAAGCTATACGTGCTGTTGCAGATGCTGTGCGTCGTAGCAGAGCCGGATTGCAGGATGCCAAAAAACCTATAGGTTCCTTTATTTTTCTTGGTACAACGGGAGTTGGTAAAACAGAACTGGCAAAAGCATTGGCAGAATTTTTATTCGACGACGAGAACCTGATGACACGTATCGATATGAGCGAATATCAGGAACGTCACTCGGTTTCACGTCTTATAGGTGCACCTCCGGGCTATGTAGGCTATGACGAAGGTGGACAATTAACCGAAGCCGTCCGTCGCAAGCCTTATTCCGTCATACTGCTTGATGAAATTGAAAAAGCACATCCCGATGTGTTTAATCTGTTGTTACAAGTATTGGATGATGGACGCTTGACAGACAACAAGGGACGCATAGTCAATTTTAAAAATACCATCATTATTATGACATCCAACATTGGTTCTCCTATTATTTACGATGAATTTGAAAAATTGAATCAAAATAATAAGACAGAAATATTAGAAACAACCAAAGAAAAAGTGCTGCAATTGTTGCGTCAATCGGTACGTCCCGAATTTTTAAATCGCGTGGATGAAATAATTATGTTTTCACCCTTATCCGAAAAAGATGTGGTTGAAATTGTTAAACTACAATTGAACTATTTGAAGCAAGTACTTTTGAAAAATAATATAAAAATGGATTATTCGCCAGCACTCACCAAATGGCTTGCTCAACAAGGATATGAAATTCAATTTGGTGCACGTCCATTGAAAAGATTGATTCAGCATAAAATTGTGAACGAACTCTCCAAATCTATTTTGCAAGGCAGTGTTCATGCCGACAATGGTGTTTATATTGATGTAAAAAACGACCAATTGATTTTTGAAAATGTAGTCGAAGCAGAAGAAATATAATTTAATGTCAACTTTAAGTTAAAAATATGTAAGTTCGTATTTTTATCTATATTTGTAAAAAAATAATGCAGGAGTTTTTTATGAGAAAAATAGAAAAAAAATATACCAATGGTGAAATTACGGTACTGTGGAAACCATACTTATGTAATCATTCAGCGATATGCTTAAACGGATTACCCAAAGTATTTGACATTTTTTCGAGACCGTGGATTAAAATGGATGCAGCTCCTACCGATAAAATAAAACATGTAGTAGATGCCTGCCCTACCAAAGCTCTTTCGTGGTATGCCAACAACGAAGAAATAAATCATACTCTCGATTCAGAGGAAATAAAAACAGATAAAACAACCATCGTTACATTAATCAAAGACGGTCCTGTACAAGTATCAGGTTCGTTTATGCTCATTAACGAAAACGATGACCCCATTCCAACGGAAGATACAATATCCTTGTGTCGCTGCGGAAAGTCCACACATCTTCCCTTTTGCGATGGCTCTCATTTAATACCAAACCGCTAACAAAAGAATGAAATGAATTTTGTCTCGTCAGCAATGACGGGATGCCGACAGACTAACCGTTTTAAAACAAAAGCGAAGCGAATTGTTTTAATGAACTTGTTAGCAAGTCGGTATAAAATAACATTTTTTTGGATACGGTAGAAATATTTTTTACAAACCCCCTATCCTACCCAATTTTATTAAGATATAATAAAATAAAGTAATGATTCTTTAATAGAATGATATTTTTTTTCAAAAAATCATTTTTTACTTTTATGCCAAATTAATTAATAACCAAAGAATAAATGACACTGATTTTAAACAAAAAAGATGTAATGTCCATACTCGAAATGAACGATTGTATGGATATGGTAGAAAAAGCATTTGCCGAATTATCCAATGGAACGGCTGTGCTGCCGTTACGAATAGGCATCAATCCAACCAGCGATGGCTCTGCATTGTATATGCCGTCCTATTTAAAAGAGATGAAAGCATTGGCATGCAAAGTAGTTTCTGTTTATAAAAACAACCCAACCAAGCATAATTTGCCAACGACCATTGGTAAAGTGCTGGTACAGGACCCTGAAACGGGCGATGTAGTATGCATTATGGATGGGGGTTATCTTACGGCTGTAAGAACGGGTGCTGTAAGTGGCGTTGCTACCAAATATCTTGCACGACAAGGCAAACAACTTGTGGCTGGAATTTTTGGTGCAGGTGTTCAGGCAAAAATGCAACTTTGGGCTGTTGCCATTGCTCGCAATTTAAAAAAAGCCATAGTATATGATATATCTGATACGGCAACCAACAATTTTATTGATGAAATGTCTAAAAAATTAGGTATAACCATTGAAAAAGCATCCACACCAGAAGCCGTGCTGGAAGCAGATATTATTTGCACAGCCACTTCGTCAAGTACACCCCTCTTTGATGGTAAAAAGATTAAACCCGGTACGCACATTAACGGTATCGGAAGCCACAGCCCCAATGCTCGAGAATTGGATACTGAAACCATTAAAAAATCAAAATTTATTGGCGATTCAAAAGAAGCATGCCTGAAAGAATCGGGCGATATCATTATTCCAATGGCAGAAGGGGCAATTAATGAATCGCATTTTTATGCTGAACTTGGGGATATCATTACAGGTAAAAAGAAAGGACGTTTAAACGATAATGAAATAACATTATTTAAGTCTAATGGACTTGCCATTCAAGATACAGCCACTGCTTTACTGGTTTATCAAAATGCCATCAAGGCAGGTATTGGACTGAATGTAGAAATTTAACGCATTTAGAAATTATTTGCCTTAATCTGATAGCAAGTCAGTATGAATTTGCTTCGGAAGATGGGTCACAACCAAAATCTCTACTTAAATTACCATCTGGTACTGTATGACCTCCCATAACATACGTTTCACTCCCACCAATTTCGAAATAAACTACTCCTTGTGCATTTGAAACTCCACCGTAGTAGGTATTGCCAAATAAAATTTGTGCAGATGCAGGATTACCGGGATAAGACATTTTTATAAAATCGGAATTAACACTTGTTTTAGTTTGTTATTTCCGTATGGTTTTTACTTAAGGAAAAACCAAGTTTTTTTAACACATTATAAATTTGTGCCCTCTGGTATTTTACCCCGTAACGCTTAGCAATGTATTCCCTTAATATTGGTCCAGTCCATGTTGCCGTATTATAACCATAATCTTCAGGAATACTATTCATTAATACTCCTCTTAACTCCTCAAACTGCTCATTGGATAGTCTCGACCGTCTGCCACTTTTAGGTATGTTCTTCAGACCTTCAATACCACCTTCCTCAAATCTATGTACCCAATTCGTAATTTGTTTGAAACTCGTATTGTATAAACTCTCAAGTTTCCTGCTCGACTGTCCTAAAGAAACCTGATACACTGCATACAGTCTTATACCTATAGTGTACTTTTCTTCTCTATTAAAGAGATCTCTTATTTGTTCAGGCGTATAACCCCGAATCACCAATGATTTTCTTCCCATAATTTTAGTAATTTTTAATCTCCAAAATTACTAAATATATTGTGTAATTACAAATTAGATTTTATTTAAGTAAAAATTCGCTAACATTATATTTCGGCATCTACTAAAATTCGTCCACAATATTCGCATACAATAATTTTTCTACGGGAGCGAATTTCGAGTTGACGCTGTGGAGGTATTTTGGCAAAGCACCCGCCACAAGCATCCCGGTCAACTTTAACTACTGCCAAACCATTACGCATGTTTTTACGAATACGTTTATAGGCTGTAAGCAAACGTGCTTCAATTTTATTTTCCAATTCACGAGATTCGTTTTCAAGTTGTTCTTCTTCCTTTTCCGTTTCCTTAATTATTTCTTGCAATTCCTTTTGCTTATGCTTCAAATCGTCTTTTCTTTTTCCAAGCATTTCTTTGGTTTCTTTCGAATCTTCTTTTATCTGTTCAATTTGTGCTGTATATTCCTTTATGTTTTTTTCGCACAATTGAATTTCCAATTGTTGAAATTCAATTTCTTTGGATATGGCATCGTATTCACGATTATTTCGTACATTATTCTGTTGCTGTGAATATTTTTTTATTAAATCCTGTGATTTTTTAATTTCTGTTTTTTTATCTGATAGTTTATGTTCATAAACCTTAATCTCGTCTGTAAATTTCTGATAACGGGTTTCAAGTCCCATTACTTCATCTTCCAAATCTTGAACTTCTAACGGTAATTCACCGCGTAATTTAACAATATTATCAATTTGCGAATCGACCATTTGCAATGAATACAATGCTTTTAATTTTTCTTCCACCGAAAGTTCGGCAACTTCTACTTGTACTTGTTTTTTTGCCATATTTAATAATAGTTTACAGGATTAATACTATTTTCTGATAAATGGACTGCAAAGGTACAATTTTTTTTCTGAATTATGTTCAATATTTTTTTTGAAAAAAGAATTTCCGTTTCATAATGCCCTGCATCTATCAGGAGTAAATCACTGGGACAATCTACAAAATCATGATATTTAATATCTGCTGTAATATAGGCATCTACCTGTGAGGCGTGTATCAATGAAATTAAAGAACTTCCACTTCCACTGCAAACGGCAACCTTATGTATGAGTTGTTTTTGACATTTTGAAGTTCGCAAAATTGTACACGAGAGTTTTTCTTTTACAAATGATAAAAAATCTTGCTGTGGCATAGGTTTATGCAAATACCCTGTCATTCCTGTCCCGATTTGTGGATGTTCATTTTCTAGCGGATAGATGTCATAAGCCACTTCTTCATAAGGATGTGCTGCCTTTAATGCATTAATAATGGTTGATTGAAGATAAGATGGAAAGATAGTTTCTATTCGCAATTCTTTTTCTTGATGCAACTCCCCTACTTCACCGACAAAAGGCTGACAGTTTTCATTTGCTTTGAAAGTACCAAAACCTGTGCTGTTGTAACTGCACGAGTCGTAATTGCCAATATAACCTGCGCCAACCTTAAACACGGCGTTTCTCACTTTATCGGCATATTCCACAGGTACGAATGTAACGAGTTTTTTCAACAATCCTTTTTTAGGCTCTATCAGTTTTACTTTTTCTAAGTTGAACAAATCAGCCAATATTCTATTAGTTCCGTTCCATGAATTGTCGAAACATGTGTGCATCGAATACAAACTGATTTCATGCTGAATGGCTTTAATAATAATATCGCCTTGTGCTGAATGTGCTTGTATAGTTTTTACCGGTTTAAAAAACAGAGGATGATGACTGATTATTAAATTGCATTTTTTTTGAATGGCTTCATTTATTACAGAAAGGTTAACGTCCAGCGTTAGCAATATACCGGTGATTTCATTTTTTGAAAAAGACAATTGATAGCCACTGTTATCATAAGTCTCCTGATATGCCAATGGAAAATCTTTTTCTACGCTTTTTATAAATTCTGAAATAGTCATAAGTTAATTTTTAGAGGTTAAAGATAAATAAAGTTTGTGAAGTGGGAAAACTTTCAAGGTTTAGCCGGAGATAAAGCCAAGTAAAACCTTGAAGGTTTAATTAGGTAGCGATAAGATAACAAGACAAAATTGTTATTATATTGAATATATGATAGTTATGCGTTATCAATGCTCAACATGGGTAAAATTTTTTTGAATACATATTGATCAATTATCAATTAATTATATAAATTTGTAAAAAATTAATTTTTTGAATATGAACCCAACGTTTTATATCAACCACGAAACCTGCTCTAAATGTGGAATTTGTGTAGAGGTTTGTCCTGCGTTAGTACTCGGGAAAAATGAGCAGAAAGATGTCGATTTTATCGAACAAAATCTTGACTTGTGCC
>CAYSIN010000067.1:0-16050 GCA_964431135.1 uncultured Bacteroidales bacterium | reverse complement strand
CCGCTGTACACGGTTTTGCAGACCGTTGCCTAGCCACTCGGCCAAGAGACCTTTTTGGGCGCAAAGATATAAACTTTTTTATAAACCGCAAAGTGTTGTATGAAGTTTGATATTGCTGGCAGAAATAATTTTTTTGTTTTTTTTATCTTCTTTCAATATGAATTTGTTCTATAATCTGCTTCTGGACATTATTTTAGGTAAATACATTAAACAAAATATTTGAATGCCTCTCGATATATTTTTATCCATATTTCTTAACTATTTTTGTAACCAATTACTGTTTATAAAATTCTATTTTGGCTAAGCAAGTGAAAACCGGTAAAATTATAAAGAGAACGTTTTTAATCCTGTTTCTGATAATTGTATTGGTTGCAGGTACCGGTATGGCCTTATCGTTTATATACGAAGACGAAATAAAGCAATATGCCATTAAACAGTTAAACAAATATATCAACACAGAAGTACAGGTCAAGCAAATAGATTTATCGTTTATCAAAAAATTCCCTAATGCAACCATTATTTTTCATTCGGTAGTAGTGAAGTCAAGCAAGACATTCAATAAAAATGATTTCAAAAAAAATACCGATACCTTGTTGGTAGCAAAAACACTGTATTTACAGTTCGATTTGTGGAAAGCACTGCATAAGGAATACGAGTTGCAGGCAATTCATCTGGACAGCGCAAAGGCTCATTTATATTATGACAAAAAGGGAAAAAACAATTTTACTGTTTTAACAACATCAGATACAACAAGCAGTACCATGAATGTAAAATTATCGCAATTGCGATTTACCGATACACATGTAAAATTTTTAAATGCCGCTCAACAGTTGGATATCTCTTTGCAAACGGAAGATTTTAAATTATCGGGCGATTTTTATAAAGATGAATTTACATTGAAAACAAAGGGCGAACTGAATATAAACAGACTGGTTATTCAAAAGGTTAATTATTTAAAAGCCAATGATGCCCATATAAATATTAATATGAAAGTGCAGAATGATACTTATACCATCAACGACGGAATCATCCAAGTTGGAAAAATAAAACTTTGGGTGAGTGGCATGTATCAGACCAATGAAATTGCTGATAATATTCAAATGACTGTAAGCGGGAATAAACAATCCATAAAGGATGTTATCCATAGTTTGCCCGATAAATACAGTTCCTACTTTAAAAATATTAGTGCCAGCGGTTATCTCGATTTCAATGCTCGCATTCAAGGTGGCATCAATTATAATACTTATCCCCGTATCAAAATAGATTTTAATATTCTGGATGGCAACCTGACCAATGAAAAAAACGATGCCACATTGCATAAACTCAACATAAAAGGAAAATTTGACAATGGTTTGAAACAAAATCTTGAATCGACTACGTTTACTATCGATACATTTCATACTGAAGTAAACGACAGTACTTTTTATGGAAAATTTTGTATTAGCAATTTCGCTGCACCCTGGGTAACATTAAATATTAAAGGCGGATTGAATCTGACTGAATGGAAATCGTTACTTAATCTTGATACATTTTCTGTATTAAAGGGAACCGTTTCGCTGCAACTCAGTTATTCAGGAAAGATAAAGGATTTTTCAAAAATTACTGCCGCAGATTATCGCAATGCCAATGTAAAAGGATATATGTCTGTTGCCGATGTTTCGTTACAGTTGGCAAACAATCCTCTTTTAGTTGAACATCTTAATGGTACCTATATTTTTCATAACAACGATGTACAAACTGATAAAACGACATTTCAACTTAATAACGCACTAATTCTTGGAAAGGGTTATTTGCGTAATCTTATTTCCTATTTACTACTCCCCAACGAAAAACTGGATGCCACTGTTCAACTCAATATCAATAAACTCAACATCAACGATTGGCTATCAAAAGATAAAAGCAGTGCTGCTTTTGGTTTTCCTGAAGATATTCATCTGGTTGCCGACGTAACTATGGATGAGTTTGATTATGATAAATTTCAAGCAAAGCAAGTAAGAGGATTTATCGAACTGAACAATCCTTCTCTTTATTTCAGTAATCTTTCATTTAATAGCATAGAAGGAACAACACTGTTTAATGGCAAACTGACCATTGATAAAAATAAAAACCTAACCCTGCAAAGTGATGCCAAACTTACCAATATCAACATAAAAAAACTGTTTCAAATTTTTGACAATTTTGGACAGACTTTTATAGAAGACAAGCATATTCAGGGAAAATTAAAAGCCGATATTCCCTTTTTTCAGTTGACATGGGACAGTGCCATGAATACTGTTACCAAAGATATTGTGCTGGATGCCAATCTTGAAGTGGATAACGGGCAGTTATCCAATTTTGAGCCCTTGTACAGTTTAGCCGATTATATTTCGCTCAGTGAACTGCGACAAATAAAGTTTGCTACATTAAAGAACGACATCACTATTAAAGACCGAAAAGTCATTATTCCGAACATGGAAGTTCACAGTTCAGCATTTAATATTGAAGTTAGCGGTGAACATACTTTTGATAACGTTATTGAATATCGGTTGAAGTTGTTACTTCGCGAATGGCTGGCAAATAAAGCCCGTAAGAACAAAAAGGAAAATCTTGAATACGGTATAGAAGAAAACGACGGATTAGGTTCTACCAGTCTGTATCTAACTATTAAGGGAACGGTTGATAATTATAAAATTACGTATGATTCTAAAAAAATGAAAGAACAGGTAAAGGAAAGTTTGAAAAAGGAAAAACAGGAACTAAAATCGATACTCAATCAGGAGTTGGGATTATTTAAAAAAGATACAACGTTTATCAATCAACAAAAAAAGCAGGAAGAAGTAAAAAAGTCAAAATTCAAAATAGAATGGGATGAAGATAATCCTGAAAAAGATAAAAGCGAATAGATATGAACAAAGAACAACAAGCAATTATTTCATTTATTAAAAAACATCATGTGTTTAATTTGGCTGTTTGTCATAACGAAAAACTGTGGACAGCAAGTTGCTTTTATACCTTGTGGGAAGAAGAAATGGCATTGGTGTTTTTGTCGGATAACAATACCCGACACGCACAGATGATGATAAACAACGCCAACGTGGCTGGTACCATCACATTGGAAACTCGTATTGTAGGGAAAATACAGGGTTTACAGTTTTCTGGAGAAGTAAAAAAACTGGAAGACAAAACATTGATGCTGGCAAAGCGTCTTTATTACAAACGTTTTCCATACACACGAGGGACACAATCTACATTCTGGATGTTAACAATCAATGATGCTAAACTTACTGATAACCGTCTTGGATTTGGCAAGAAAATTGTTTGGGAAAAAGAGCCTGTTTTAAATAATATGATTGAAATAGTATAACGTAAAATGAAGAGTACCATAAAATATTTTTTCCTGTTATTGTTTTTTATATTTTTCATACAGAGTATGCAGGCACAGGATTTTATTTCTGAGCAGGGACAACAAGATAAACAGCCCGAAAAAAAAGGAGGCTTTCAAAGAGAACGTCTTTTTTTTGGTGGTAACGTTGGTTTTAATTTTAGTAGCGATTATACGGTTATTGATGTTAATCCCTTGGTAGGATATCGTTTTACCGACAAGTTTTCTTCAGGCATACAGATAGATTATAGTTTTATTCAGATTTCGTATATGGATGTATCTACCTCTATTTATGGTGTATCTGTATTCGCATCATACATATTTTACAAGAATTTTTTGGCTAAAGCCGAGTATCAGCATATCAGTCTCGAATCAAAATATTTTGGACCTTCCATTACAGCCAAAGGACGTTTTGGCATAGATAATGTGTATGTGGGTGGTGGATTTCGTACACCCATTGGAGAACACAGTTATGCTTATTTTCTAATCTTATGGAATCTTAATGAAACCATGTACAACCCTTACCAAAATCCTATTTATTCTATAAGTTTTGAATTTTAAGACCAACTAACCAGTTCATTAAAACAATACGCTTCGCTTTTGTTTTAAAACCGTTAGTCTGTCGACATGAACCATAGTAACGAACAAAATTCATTTCATTCTTTTGTGAGTGGTTTGGTATGAAAACTTTTTTAAAAAAAATTTGGTGAAATGAAAAAAAAAAGTTATACCTTTGTGCGTGTAAATTTATATACGGAGTTACAAAATGAACTATTTGAGACACATATTCAATATTGCTCACATGAACAGTATTTTATCAAAACAACACAACTGTGGATAGAGATAAACGTAATTGTAAGTTTACACAGATGTTGGCGGCAATGTTTCTTCAAATTTTCGAATCATGATAACTGTTAAATCAAAAAAAAGTAATACATTTGCAAATTATTATGAGTAAATTAAGACAAAAGTCTGATTTTAATATAGATGCAGCAAAAGCATTACTAGAACAAAACCTTTTTGCTCCAAGTGTACATTGTTCCTATTACACCTGTTTTCAACTACTTAAATATACAATTAAAGAATTTTTTGGTGAAAATTATGAAAACCAGGCGATTAATTGTTCTGCATCTAATCAAAAAACTCATCAATATGTTATAAATTTCATAACAAATGAATTAAATTCATTAGTTGGTAATATTGAAAGTAGAGACTTTAAACGAAAAATTAATGATTTAAAGCAGTATAGAGTTAGTCTGATTACGAGAATATTGAAGTTAACCTCGATAAAGGAACTGAAGCCTATAATAGAGCAAATGAAATAAGATCTTACGTTATTAAAAATTTTCATGTATGAAATCAAGAGAATTCATTAAAACAAAGTTAAATGAACTATATACAAAATTTTCTGATATTAGAATTAGATATGAATATAGAGCAAATACGTACAGTCATTTGATTGAAATAATCCCGTTTAACTTTTTTGAAGAAAATGAGGAATACATAACAATAGAATCTAAAATTGAAGAGGATTTTGAAAATATGTTTCCAAATGAAAATATATTGTTTATTTCAGATGGATCTTTGACTGAAATCATTAATCCGGAATTTAGATTAGGCTATGATGACACAATCAAATTTAATAATGATGTATTAAATATAGATTATATTGTAGATGGCTTCAATGACGGATTAGATTTTCAATATTCTAATAATTACGCTTTAGCATCTTAAAAAACATGGAAGAATTTTCAAAATTTCAATTTACAGGTTTTAAAATCATACGCTCGTTAATTGAACGAAATGACAATGAACCTTCAAAAAAAATTTTTTTAGGGTTTTCGCCAAAAGGTTTAATAAATAAAAAGGAAAGTACTTTCCGTTTACAACTTGGAGTGAAGATTGAAGATGAAAATAAATCGTTTAATATTGAGATAATAGCTATTGCTTATTATTCCTTTAAAAATAAGGAAGGTCTTGATAATTTGAATAACTTATTTTTTGTTAATGCACCTGCTTTGCTTTTTCCATACATTAGAGCCTATATCTCAACTTTGACAAATTTATCCGGGTTTGATCCTGTTAATCTGCCTACATTGAATATGTCAGGATTAGGTGAAGACTTGAAAAAGAATACCTCAAATTTAGAATAACACACTGCTGGTAACATAGCACCAAGCGACCATGCAGCAAGAGATTGACGCTAAGGCTAACGCCTATGCACCATTCATAAAAACTGCACGGTGCCTGTGCGAGTACCGTTACCGCCAAGTGTAAAAAGATAGACGACAGGACTAATACCAAGTTGCGTTCATATATGAAAATTCGTTAAAAGTTCAAAAAAGATAGTACTTTGTGATTTTGGGACTGGGGTATGACATCCCCCTAACCCCCTTCAAAGGGGGAATAATTGGAGAAATGGGCTATTGCTCAACACCTCCCCCGTTGAAGGGGGAATTAAGGGGGTCACGCTGTTCCCTTTACTCATTACAAATATAGTATTTATATCGACTTGCTAACCAGTTCATTAAAACAATACGCTTCGCTTTTGTTTTAAAACCGTTAGTCTGTCGGCATTAACCAAAGTAAACGAACTATTCTTTGGTTAGCGGTTTGGTATAACTTGCATTATTTGTAATGCTCTTTTTGGGAATACAATACAGTGCTCTATTAATCAACTTTGCTTTTAAGTTTCGTCAGTTCATCCAATTTTTGTTTCTCTGTTTCTACTTCTTTTTGCTTTGATGTTTGGTCGAGCAAGTTTTGTTTAATATTATTTTCAGCATCAGTAATTTTATTCTTATAATTTTCAATATCTTTTTCCAGTTTTTCCTTATCTTTAACTAAACCTTCCAATTCCTTTTGCTGTTTTTGATATACCTTATCCTGGTCTTTGATTTTATTTTCCAATCCATTTAATGTTTGATTTTTTGCAAATTCCTTGATTATTTTTTCCATCGCTTTTTCTTTGGAGCCGTGGTCTGATGAATTTAAAAATGCTCCTCCCATATCAACGGCTACCAAAAATTTCAGTTCATTATCCGATTCCTTTTCACACCGTGCATAAACATCCACCGTATTATCAGATATATCCTTGATAAGTGCATTATCAGCGAATATTTCCTTGTGCGAACTTACTTTGGCATCATACGATTTCATGAGTTTTTCCCATGCATTTTCTACATCATTTTTGTTGGTTTCGTATATAGAAACCACCATACACGGATGATTGCCATCAGCAATTTTTTCCTTTTCTTCTTTTACTTTAATAGAATATTGTGCAAACAAATGCCCACTACATAACAGTAATACGATTAAAAACAGTGTTGATTTCATACTATAAAATTTTTCGTTAAAAAAATAAAATTAATGTGCAAAAATAATAAAATTATTTTAAAATTTTAAATCATTTTTGCAAAGTTGTTGTTGCTGTTTTGGCAACGTGGCTACTACCAAATCATACGACATATCTACCAATTCAAAAAGGAGTACATCAGTCAAGTTTCGTTCAATGTAAACAGTGTTCCAGTGCATTTTATTCAGGTGATAACCTGGTAAAATATCAGCATACTTTTCACGCAGTTCGATAGCACGTTGTACATCACATTTTAAATTCACCGTTATTTCATCGGATAAATCAATCAAGACAAACATTTTACCAAATACCTTAAACACCAATGTTTGCTCATCAAACGGGAAACACTCTTCTGCATAAGGCTTCTGCTTACAATATTGATAAAAAGTTTCAACGTCCATAAGGCAATTCCATCTACAAATATAATTGAAATTCTTGAATTATACATAAACGGGATAAATAAATCACTGCTTTGGTGGTCAAATCTCTTAGCAATCTAACAAAATTCTAATCATTCTTTATGTAAACGGTTGGATATAAATTTCTTTGAAGGATAAACAAAATGAAAAATTATGCTTATCTTTACAGTGTGAAAACTGCCATTACCATAGTATTATTTATTATTTCAGTAGGATTGTTTGGTCAGGTTAAAAATGCACTGATTATTGATTCAGACGCAGGAACAGACGATTTACGTGCTATAGCCTTATTGAGTGCTGTTCGCGATTACGACCTAAAAGCCATTACATTAAGCGATGGAACTTTGTTCCCCGATAAGGGAGCAGTACGCGTAATGCATCTTTTACAATGCTTGAAGTTGAATTTTGTAGATGTTGGTACGGGTGAAAAAACAATATATAATAAACCCGTATGGCGAGCATTTGCTGAAACAGTACCATGGGGAAGTTGCGATACTGCTACTCATCATCTATCAGAATATCCAAATGCGGCAACTGTTATAAGTACTATTTTGGATAATGCACCTTCCGCTTCGGTTACTTTTATCTGTTTAGGTTCGTTACACAACCTATATAAAACGTTAATAACAAACCCTGCATCCATTAGTAAAATAAAGCAAATAATATGGTACAATTCTACCAATACGAAGCAAGGCACGAATTATATGTTTGATTATAAGGCTGCCGATTATGTTTTAAACCAACATGTTCCTATCAAAATAATATCAACACTACCGGGCAAAAATATTATATATTCACCCACCTTTGTCAATGAAATAAAAAAAATAAATACTCCGATGGCTCATGAAATTAACTATCAACTTAATTTTTTAATATCTCACACCGACACTAGTCATTTATTATTTTGCGATGAACTTGTAGCAGTATATCTTGCATCACCCGACTTGTTTACTATGAAGGATGATATTAAACAGCCTTATATTCAGTATGTCCAAAATTACGATGCTGAAGCAGTTCGTAAAGTGTATTTAAAGTTGGCTGCGGGAAAGTTTTTCCCCTCGCACGAAATTGTTTTTTCCGAATTTCCTTTAGACAGCATGTATTATCAAGAAGATGTGCTTGCCGTTAAAGATAAGATATTATCTCGCTATGGTAAAGACGAATTTAAAAATGCCGTATTGACATCAGAAATTCATGGACATTTGGGCATATATTCTATTATTGGCGTCAAAATGGGTATTTATGCGTTATCGTTGTTAAACGCTTCCAAATACAGTGTTAAGATAATTTCAAACTGCGGAAATTATCCTCCTTTATCCTGTATTAACGATGGACTTATAGTTTCGACAGGCAGTAGTCCGGCTTATAATTTATTTTCAATTGATACAACCCAAACAAAACCATCGGCTACTTTTTATTATCAACATCGTTGCTTAAAAATAAGTTTACAGGACAGCATTTATCAACGCATTGATAAAATATTAACACAAGCCGTTGCTACGTTTACATTAAGTTCATCTGCTTATTGGAATTATGTTCGAAAACTGGCAATTATGGAATGGCTTTCATTGGACCGTACAAAAATATTTACCATAGATGAAATAAAACAGTAAGGAAATTCACGTTTTTATAATTTGTCGTCCCGGAAAAAATACCTATCCTATTAAATATGAATTATATAATGTTGTTTTTATACCGACTTGCTAACAGGTTCATTAAAACAATACGCTGAACTTTTGTTTTAATACCGTTAGTCTGTCGGGATTTGCGGTTTGGCATTATGTGTGATTAGTATTGCCTAAAAATTTGGTGATTAGGGTTAAACCACTATATTTATTATTTTTCCTGGAATAGCAATAATTTTTTGTGGTTTTTTTTCGTCAAGCCATTTTTTTGTGCGTTCGTCAGCCATAACGGCTTTTTCAAGGTCGTTTGCTGTTGCTGAAACGGGCAAATCTATTTGAAATCGTGTTTTACCATTAAACGAAACGGGATATGATTTGGTGTCGTCCATAGTTAAGGCATCATCATAATCAGGAAAGGGGGCATTGGCAATAGATTCGTTGTGTCCTGCCAACGACCATAATTCTTCACAAAGATGGGGTGCAAACGGTGATAGACAAACCAGAAAAGGTTCTAATAGGGCTCGTTTATTACATTTAATTTCGGACAAATCATTTATAAAAATCATAAATGCACTGACAGCCGTGTTAAATGAAAAATTTTGAATATCCTGTCCTATTTTTTTAATAAGTTTATGCAATTTTTTCAGTTCTGTTTCATTGGGAACATCAGCGGAGAGATACAATTCATCTCTTTCATTAAAAAACATTCGCCATACTTTTTTCAGAAAACGATGAACACCTTCTATACCGTTGGTATCCCATGGTTTGGATTGTTCAAGTGGGCCTAAAAACATTTCATACATGCGTAACGTATCGGCACCATACTTTTGTACTATTTCATCAGGATTAACCACATTGAACATGGATTTTGACATTTTTTCTACTGCCCATCCACAAATATATTTTCCATCTTCCAGAATGAATTCGGCTTGTGCAAATTCGGGTTGCCATTTTCTAAAAGCATCCATATCGAGCACATCATTTTTTACAAGACTCACGTCCACGTGTATTTCCTGCGTTTGATAGTTATCTTTCAATCCTTTGGAAACAAACTTATCTGTTCCTGCAATGCGATAAACAAAATTGCTGCGTCCCTGAATCATGCCCTGATTGACCAATTTATGAAAGGGTTCTTCCACAGGCGATATTCCTATATCAAATAAAAATTTACACCAGAAACGGGAGTATATCAAATGTCCAGTAGCATGTTCGGTACCGCCAATGTACAAATCTACATTTTTCCAATATTGGACGGCTTCTTTAGAAAAATATTGTTGGTTGTTATGCGGGTCCATATAACGAAAATAATATCCGCTTGACCCAGCAAATCCTGGCATAGTACTTGTTTCAAGAGGATAACCGTCTTTGGTCTTCCAATTTTTTACAGAGGCTAAGGGAGGAAGTCCATCGGGAGAAGGTAAAAAGGAATTAATTTCGGGAAGTTTTAACGGCAACTCATCTTCTGCAAGAACATACGGCAACCCATTTTTGAAATATACGGGAAACGGTTCGCCCCAGTATCGTTGACGGCTGAAAATGGCATCACGCAAACGATAATTTATTTGTACTTTTCCTATATGACGTTTTTCCAATTCATCCGTTATGGTTTGAATAGCCTGTTTTACATCCATACCGCTGATAAAATCGCTGTTGATGCAAATACCCTCTTTGGAATCATACGATTCTGTCCAAGTACGAATATCACTGTTTCTTTTATCATGGGGATTATCTATTACCTGAACCATGGGCAACTGGAAATGCCTTGCAAAAGCAAAGTCTCTTGAATCGTGGGCAGGGACAGCCATTATGGCTCCCGTTCCATATCCTGCCAATACATAATCGCTTACAAAAATGGGGATTTCTTTGCCCGTAAAGGGATGTATGGCGTATGTTCCTGTAAAGCAACCACTGACTCTGTTTACTTCTGATATGCGTTCACGTTCTGTACGTTTTTTAGTTTCCTCTAAATAGTTCAGTATGTATGGACGTTGCTCGTCGGTAGTAAGTTTAAGAACCCATTCGTGCTCTGGTGCAAGCACCATAAACGTACATCCAAAAATAGTATCGGGACGTGTGGTAAAAATTCGTAACGCTTCCTTAAAACCTTTGATATTAAATAAAACTTCTGCACCTTCCGATTTTCCTATCCAGTTGCGTTGCATCTCCTTAAGCGAATCAGACCAGTCGATAATATCAAGCCCGCTGAGCAATCGTTCGGCGTATGCACTCACCCGTAAAAACCATTGTTTCATTTTACGTTGTTCCACAGGATGACTGCCACGAACCGATAAGCCATCTTTTACTTCATCGTTGGCAAGCACCGTTCCCAATGCCGGACACCAGTTTACATACGTCTCATCCAGATATGCCAAACGGTATGCCAGCAATATCTTTTGCTGTTGCTCTTCATTCATGGCATTCCATTCAGAAGCAGTAAATATTACAGGACAATGATGAGAAGCCTTTATTTTTTCATTTCCTTGGGATGAAAATAGATGAATTAATTTTTCTATGGATTCTGCCTTTTGCAAGTCCATATTATACCAGTGTTTGAATAATTGTATAAAAGTCCATTGAGTCCATTTATAGTATGAAGGGTCGCAGGTTCGCACTTCTCTATCCCAATCGTAAGCAAAACCTAATATTTTCAGTTGCTGTTTATACCGTTTAATATTATTTTCGGTAGTAATAGATGGATGTTGCCCTGTTTGAATGGCATACTGTTCGGCAGGTAAGCCAAACGCATCAAAACCCATAGGGTGAAGAACGTTGTAGCCTTTGTGTCGCATGTATCTTGTAACAATATCACTGGCAATGTATCCCAAAGGATGACCTACATGCAACCCTGCTCCCGATGGATAGGGGAACATGTCCAATACATAATATTTTTTCTTGTCCGATGAATGATTTACGTGAAATGTTTTTTCTTTTTCCCAGATTTTATGCCACTTTTGCTCTATTTCCCAAAAATGATAGTCCATAATTTTGCATTAACTTATAACCGCAAAGGTACTAAATTCATAATAATCGTTAAAATAAATCTTATCTTGATTATGCATCTCATCACTCCTCTGTTAGGTTTTGGATGAAATGATACATAGTAATCATTTTTTTTTAACGAAAAAAAATTACTAATTTTGCACCAAAAAAATATGAGAACGTATTCTTTACTTTTAATGTTGGTTTTGACTGTATGTTGGGGATGCAACAATAGTAAGGATAATAAAGCGATTAATACTGATTTAATTGAGAATCCGTTATCGGCAGAAAATACAGGGGATACTACGCTGTTGCCCAAATTTCAATGGAAAGAACAAGTACACGATTTTGGTGTTGTTATTCAAGGAGAACGCGTATCTTATTCGTTTACGTTTAAAAATATAGGCAAATCAAATTTAATCATATCGTCGGTACATGCCAGTTGTGGTTGTACAGTTCCTAAATACGACACCAAACCCATAGCACCCGGAGAGAGCGGTCAGGTAGAAGTAGTATTTGACAGTTCTGGCAGAACGGGATTGCAAAATAAAACCATAACAGTACTTTCCAATACACAGCCCAGTACGGTTGAATTGCATTTCTCTGCTGAAGTAGTTGTTCCAGAAAATCAATAATTATTAACTTAAATTTATAGTATATGATGAATGTTTTTTCAGTAGTTTTATTAGCAGACCCAAGTTCTGTTCAAGGTCCAATGATGACTTTATTGCCATTGCTGCTTATCATTTTGGTATTTTATTTTTTTATGATTCGTCCTCAGATGAAAAAGCAGAAGGAACTTCGCAATTTCAGGTCATCGCTTAAAGTAGGTGATAAAATTATTACTTCCGGCGGTATATTCGGAAAAATAAACGATATTCACGACAATGTGGTTTTGATTGAAGTAGAAGACAAAATGAAATTAAAGGTAGATATCAATTCCGTATTTCGTGACCCTTCGGATATTCAACAAAAAAATTAATCCTTGAAATCTGATTTATTAAGACAAATTCGTTCGGCATTCACTCCTCAGCGGGTCAAGTTCAACAAACGAATTTTTATTTTTCTGTTTTTTGTACTTCTCTCTTCTTTTATATGGTTGCTCAGTAAACTAGATAAAGAATATTTTGCTCAAATAAAAATTCCTGTCGCCTTTGAAAATTTTCCAACCAATAAAATACAAATTGCACCACTCCCTGAAAAAATAAGCGTTTCTGTATTTGGAAGAGGCTTTTCCATATTACGCTATAAATTATTGAATTTTTCTACCATCAAAGTAGATATAGGAAAACAACTTATAGCCTCGGATAAGGCAGACAAGGAAATGTTTTATTTTAATACTGAAAATATTTTACCTGTATTGGACAAAGAAGTGTATGGTGAATTGAAAATGCTTTCTATAGAACCAAAAAATATTCAATTTATTTTCTCACCCAAAAGCACAAAAAAAGTACCCGTTATTCCCAATATATCCTTTACGCTGGATAAAAACATGCTCGTCGATACGGTTTATATAAAGCCAGCATTTGTTATGCTCAGCGGACCCTCCTTTTTTGTTGATACTCTTGATAAACTTTACACTATTCCTTTACATATTGGAAAAATCAGTTCCGATGTTAAAATTTCATCGCATATTAAGCCAGAACCTTTTTGCAGTTACAGTTCCAACAATATAAGCGTGTTTGTGCTTTTACAACAAAAAACCGAAAAACAACTCTACGTATCAACAGCATCTTTATATAAAGGGGATACTACGCTTGTTAAATTTGTTCCCGACAAAATCAAAATAACGTTCAATGTTGGCGTGCACGATTACAACAACGTATCATTATCCATGTTTCAATTGAAACTGGATATGAATCAAAATAAGGTAGCACATTCTTCCAATTACTTTATTAAATTGCTTTCTTCCCCTTCAATAGTGAGCAATATCAGAATTTCACCCTCCTACGTAACTATAATAAAATTATAAACCATGCTGAAAGTTGCTCTTACTGGTGGAATTGGCTCGGGAAAAACAACCGTATCACGCATATTTGAACATATCTATCACATACCCATATATTCTGCTGATGAACATGCCAAACTGTTAATGGAACAGGATGAAAATATTAAAAGTCAATTGCTGGATATCATGGGCAACGAATCATACATGAATCAACAATTAAATAGACCCTATCTGGCAAACATTCTTTTTCATAACATTGAAATCAAAACAAAAATAGACAACCTTGTTCATACAGCCGTTATTCATGATTATCTGCAATGGAGTGAACAGCCATTAAATGTACCATACTACTTGCACGAAGCGGCATTGGTATTTGAAGCAAAAATGGAGCATCTGTTCGATAAAATCATTGTAGTATATTCACCGATGGAAATAAAAATACAACGTCTGCTAAAAAAGGGTATGACCTTAAACGACATTCGTGCACGCATGAACGCTCAAATACCCGATGAAGAAAAAATTAAAAAGGCTGATTTTATTATTACAAATAATGAGCAGGAAAGTCTTATAGAGCAAGTAATCGTTATTCACAAACAATTAAATAATTGTCCTGATATCCATTAATATTTTAACTTTATACGGTATATGAAATTAGGCAAGTGGATTGGCGGTGGTTTGGGCTGGGCATTGTTTGGTCCCATTGGTGCTATTTTTGGTTTTGCCGCCGGTGCCATTATTGATTCGGATAATTTTTCTACCAAATCACGCTATCAAACGCATACCACGCAAGGCGATTTTATTGCCAGTCTGTTAGTATTAATTGCAGCAGTAATGAAAGCAGACGGTACCATAAAACGTTCCGAACTGGAATATGTGAAGGATTTTTTACGACAATCGTTGGGTGAGGCTGCTGCACAAGATGCTCTTATTTCCTTACGCAACATATTAAGAAACGATATCCCCATAGAAGATGTTTGTAGGCAGATTAATCTAAATCTGGATTACTCGTCCAAGTTGCAACTGATTCATTTATTAATTGGTGTTGCCCAAGCCGACAAGGAAATATCATCCTCAGAAAATGAACTTATTAAACGTATTGCCATACTGCTTCAACTTAATGCAAGCACTTTCGAATCCCTTCTTAATGTGAATAATCCTGTACAAGACGCTTATAAAGTGCTTGAAGTATCGCCCAATGCCAGTAACGAAGAAATAAAGAAAGCATATCGGCGTCTTGCCAACGAGCATCATCCCGATAAAGTCAGTTATTTAGGAGAAGAATTGCAGAAAAAAGCGAAGGAAAAATTTCAAAAAATTAACGAAGCATACGACATAATAAAAAAAGAAAGAGGTATAAAATAATATTAAAACTTGTAAAAATAAAAAAAATGATATAGGTTTGCACCTGTTTAATTGATGAAAATATGAAATTAAATGAGATTTTAGCCATTGCCGGACGTCCTGGATTGTTCAAGTTAATAGCACAGGGGAAAAATAATATTATTGTAGAATCATTAATAGATGGTACTCGTATGCCAGCATTTACTACAGACAAAGTAAGCAGTTTGTCTGATATTGCCTTGTTTACTACTGGCGAAGAACTCCCCCTGTCGGAAGTCTTTATGAAAATGTATCAGGTGTATGATAAAAAAGAAATCATCCTTGACTTTAAGAATCAAAGCAAAGAAATGCTGGAACAATTTGCTAAAGCAGTCCCTGAATACGATAAGGCTCGTGTCTATTCGTCCGATATTAAGAAACTCATGACATGGTATAATATTTTGGTAAAAAAAGAATTGCTTCCGTTTGAAGAAGAAAAAAAGGAAGAAAACGTAGCCCAACAAGAACAAGAGTCAACAAACGACTTAAGTACCAAAGAAGAAACTAAACCTGTGGAAGAGCATAAGTCTGTGGAAGAGCATAAGTCTATTGAAGAGAAAAAGATAGAAAAGAAAGAAGAAAAAAAGGAAAAATCAACAACCACAAAAACAGTGAAAAAAACTACTTCTAGAACTGCTGCTTCCAAAACTACTGCCTCCAAAACTGACGAAACAAAACCGAAAAAAACATCTACCGCCACTGCTAAAAAGAAAACAAACACCGAAAAAAAGTAACCTTTGTAACCAGTTTTGTTTTAAACTTATATTAAAGTTTGACGAGATTTTATCTTTTTCCCACCCATCGTTGGGATATAGAAAATGGTTGTGGTGGTTAAGCCAAGTGGCTTTGTTTCCATAGCGAACTGAAAAATAAATGCTCTTTTTTAAGGTCAGTAAGAGCCTGCATGATAATAATAGGTTTATTTTTTTATTTATACCGACTTGCTAACAAGATAATTAAAACAATTCGCTTCGCTTTTGTTT
>CAYSIN010000066.1:0-16064 GCA_964431135.1 uncultured Bacteroidales bacterium | reverse complement strand
TAAATTTAAACGAACATCTTGTTCATATCGGAACAGATTATTAGGTAATACCGACTTGCTAACCAGTTCATTAAAACCATTCGCTTCGCTTTTGTTTTAATACGGTTAGTCTGGAGGCATCTCGTCATTGCTGACGAGACAAAATTCATTTCATTCTTATATAAGCGGATTGGTATTAGGTTTGCATACATAAACTCTCCATGTTTTTTTTGACTTTTTCCATGGCTAAACCTTCAAGGTTTTGCTTGGCTTTATTTCCGGCTAAACCTTGAAGGTTTTTCCTAAAAAAACGAGGATATCGAAGTTTTTTCGTTGGTTTGTTTTATGCCGAATGCGAAGCACTTCGGCATAAGTAGGTTAATATTAATTTTCACATTATCTAATTATTTTACCCTCTTTGAATGCAAGTTGCTATAAAAATTTTCCACTCCAATAAAAAGCATTGGGTATATCTATGGAGATAGGTTTTTCGGCAATGCCATAAATAGCAGCACCACTTCCTGTCATGCTGGTGTATAAAGCACCTTTTTTGTAAAATGTTTGTTTTATTTCGCGTAGTACGGGATATTTATCAAATACTACCTGCTCAAAATCATTATGCAGATAATATTTCCATTCACTGGGGGGATATTTATAAACAATTTCTTTTAAATTGCAAGCAGGTTGTTTGGGTACAATTTGTGAATATGCCCATGCTGTAGAAACTGATATTTCAGTTTTGATAATAGTAATATAATAATTGGAAAGATTTATAGACACAGGGTCTAATTTATCACCTTTTTCCTTAGCGAAGGCAGGCGTATTTTTTAAAAAGAAATTACAATCGCTACCGATTAAGTCGGCATAATATTTTAATTTTATATCGCTTATTTTTAAATCAAACCACTGATTCAGCAATTTCAAAGTAAAAGTGCCATCGGAAGAACCTCCCCCTAATCCGGCACCTGTCGGAATGTTTTTGTAGAGAATAATTTTAACGGGTGAAATATTATAATCTTGCTGAATTAAAGAAAAAGATTTATAACAAGTATTAACATAAATATCATTATCTATACTGCAACCCAATATTTTCAAATCAAATTTTTCGGATGGTACCATTTCCAGCACATCGCATAAATTAACAGGGAGCATAAGCGTTTCGATGTCATGATAACCATCATTACGGTTGGCAGTAACCAATAAACCTGCATTTATCTTAGCATTGGGAAAAGCAATCATTCTACTAAATATTAAATCGAATACCGCAAACCAAAATATCATCTACCTGAAAATTATCTCCTTTCCAACTAAAAAATTGCTCTCGTACAGCATTAAGTTGTTCTTCAGATGACTTATTACAATTAGTTAATAATAAATTTTTTAAAGATTTATATTTAAACTTTTTTCCATGAGGTCCGCCAAACTGGTCTGCATATCCATCAGAAAACAAATAAATCATGTCTTGATTTTGTATTTGAATACTATGATTGGAGAAAGAGTCTGTATTGACGTGTTGTCCAATAGGCATATTATCGGCAGTATATTCGGTCAATTCATGATTACGAATTAGATAAACAGGATTATTGGCACCGGCAAATTCAAGCAATGATGTATCGTGATGATAAACAATTAATACCATATCCATACCATCTTTTGAAGTGCCTTGATTTTGCTTAAGTGAAACAATAATTTCGGAACGTAAACTGTTTAGAATTTCGTTGGCAGGCAAATCGGGTTTGTTCGAAACAATTTCATCCAGAAACGTAATACCGAGCATACTCATAAAGGCACCGGGTACACCGTGACCTGTACAGTCGGCAACGGCAAAAAAAGTACACTGGTTGCGATGCATAATCCAGTAAAAATCGCCACTAACAATATCACGTGGATGATAAAAAATGAAATAATCGGGAAAGTATTGTTTTACCTCATCACTGGTAGGAAGTAAGGCTTCCTGAATATTGCGAGCATAATTAATACTGTCGGTAATATCTTTATTTTTCTGTTCTACAATTTCTTTTTGCATAACGACTTCCGCCGTTCGTTCCTTGACAATGGATTCCAGTCGTTCTTTTTCCCTAATCAGGGCACGTTCACGATAGTTGATATAAAAAATAATGATAAGAATAGCCAGTATAATAGACGACACAATAAACCACCATGTTTTGTAAAAGGGAGGACGAATAATAAAATCGTACGATACAGGGTTGCACCATACACCATCGTTGTTGCACGCTCTGATAAGAAATGAATACTTGCCCGGAGGCAACGATGGAAAATCAGTCTCATTTTTAGAAAGTACAGGTGACCAGTTATCATCCAGCCCTTGCATTTTAAACTGATATCGCACTTTTTCAGGATTCTGTAACGATACAGCCAAAAACTTAAACGTGATATGATTTTTATTGTAAGGCAAACTCAGGTTAACGGGAAGTCCTGTTTCTATATTAAGTGAATCACAATAAGGTGTCCAGTCGAAGGGTTGAAAATTATACAGCATATCAGTAATTTTTAAAACAGGTTTTACCGTATTAATTTTATCTTCCTGTTGATTATAAACGGTAATGCCATTTACGGTTCCAAAATAAGCCAATCCCGATTCGTCCAGATAAAAGGCATTTCTGTTGCATTCCTGCCCGTAAAAACCTTCCTTGTTGGAATAACTTTTAATTATTAAACTGTCATTTTGATAATAACTATTCAGGTCTATTTTGTTAAGTCCTTTGTTGGTACCGACAAATAATAGATTCTGATGTTTGTTTAGTCCAATGATATAAACATTATCAGAATTTAATCCATCCTTTTTGCTTATTTGCCTAAAGGTTTTTCCATCATAATCAAAGATACCTTCCTTGGTTGCAAGCCAGTAATGTTGGTATTTATCTTTAATGATACATGTTACCTGCCCATCGGTAAAGCCATTTTTCTTGTTAAAGAATGTCAATGAACCATGAGGCGTGTATTTGGCAAGACCTTCGTTAGTACAAAGCCATTTAATGCCGTTATTATCATGCAAAATATAATAAATGGATTGAGACAGATTGGTTAATTCCGGTGGATTTTTTTGCAGCGATGTATCCGAAAAAATATATAAACCCTTATTCGTTGCAACCCAAATATTCCCTTGTTCATCCTTACTGAGATGAAATACTACGGCATTA
This sequence comes from uncultured Bacteroidales bacterium, assembly GCA_964431135.1. Lineage (GTDB taxonomy): Bacteria > Bacteroidota > Bacteroidia > Bacteroidales > GWA2-32-17 > Ch61. The sequence goes on along the minus strand of CAYSIN010000066.1, from coordinate 12,924 downwards.
AAACTGGGTAAATAATTTTTATTTTTAACTTTTACTTCTTTGTTATTTACCAGATGCCAAAACGAACTGTCTTTGGGGTTAAAAACAGTTATTCCAGTAAGCGTTCCGAACCAAGTTTTTCCCTCGTTATCGTTCAGAATACTTAATACCCATGCCCCAATAATACCTTTGAAATATTGTGATGATTTGTTCTGATGCTGCCCCAACCATGTTCCATAACTTTCCAATGGATTTATTTTTATTTCGATGGGATTGGAAATATCTACAAAGGCAGCACCCATCGATTTAAGTCCAACCCAAATCGATTTTTCACTTGTTCCTCTCTCAATAGAGAAAATGGTCTTTTCGGGTAAGTTTTCGTCATAATAATAAAAAGGTGTTTGTGGATATTGCAATAAACCGTTTTCACTGCCTATCCAAATATTATCTTCCTTATCAATGAGCAAGGAACGTATATTGGTTATGGGCAAAAGTTTTTCAAACGTTGTTTTTCCATCCTTGTAGGAATAAAGTTTGTTAAAATACAGTGTAAAGTATATTTTACCGTGACTTACAACAGATGAGGTTACGGTAGATACTGTCAACAACGATTCCACTTTTGAATTACGATACAGATAAGCATTGTGGCTTGTACCTATAAAAATATTTCCCTGCTCGTCTTCATTAAACGTAAATGTCCATGTTTTAAAGGGTTGCTTTAATGAATCCAGCAAAGGTGTAAGTGTTTGACCATTATAATAATATATACCCTCGTTGTTGGTACCTATCCATATACGATTTTTTGAATCTTCAAACAAGGTATAGATATTAATTTTGTTCAATGCCTTTAATGCCGATGGAATAAAAAACCTATTGTTTTTAAGGATGGCAAGTCCAGCATCGGTAGCAGCCCATATATTCCCCTTTTTATCCTGCATAGTACACCATACATTATTGCCCGGCAAGCCTTCTTTGGTTGTATAAACCATCGTTTTGGAAGGGCTTATATTGGCAATACCGTTATCGGTGGCAATCCAAAAATGCTGTTGATGGTCTTGCATGATATGATGAATAGAATTGCTGGGCAACCCTTTATCTTTTCCAATATTGGTAAAACTGTTTCCATTATAGACATCAATGCCACCTCCAATAGTTCCTATCCATATATTGCCAAAATTATCCTGAAGCAACGAAAAAACAATGGATTGACTTAATCCTTCGTTTACACTAAAATTTCTATAAAAATAATTCTGCGAAAAAAGCGAATTAACTGTCAACACTAAAAAGAAAAATATAAAGTTCAAGTGTTTAATCATACATGTCCAATAAACGTGTAAAAGTAAATAATTGTTTACGGAAAAAAAAATTACTGCACTTTTATACTTAATACGGTTATATCATCAATTTGCGAATAAGTATGCTGTTCGGTATTTATCCATTCTTGCATGGTTTTATTAAGAATTTCGGACTGTTCCTTTAAGGGTTTGGAACGTATTTGATTTACACATTGAATATAATTTTTGTGCAGAAATTTTTTCCCTTCGGGACCACCAAACTGGTCTTTAAAACCATCCGACGAAAGATATAAAATATCTCCATGCTGTAATTGAATAGTGTGATTGGTATATTTTTCCATTTTTTCATAAATCGCCACAGGCATTTTATCGCCTTTTATTTCTATTACTTCATTGGATTGAACGGGTAAATAAACCAAATTGTTATTGGCACCGGAGAACTGCATTTCAAGTGTATTACAATTAACAACCACCAACCCAATGTCCATGCCGTCTTTTTGTTCGCCACTAATCCCTTTTTGTTGCAGGGCATAAATAATTTCATCGCGTAAATTTTCTAACGCCTGATTGGTTTGTGTGATTTCCTTTTTGCGAATAATTTCGTTCAATAAACTAATGCCGAGCATACTCATAAAGGCACCCGGTACACCATGACCCGTACAGTCTGCCAGTGCCACAATCAGAAAATCGTTAACGTAATTGACCCAGTAAAAATCACCACTGACAATATCTTTGGGTTTAAACAATAGACCGTATTCAAATTTTCCTGGAACGTTTAAATCAAAAATTCGTTGAATAGAGGGTAGCACAGCCATTTGTATGCGTTGTGCATACGTAATGCTGTCGGTCAATTTGATGTTTATTTCCTGAATTTGTTCATTCTGTTGAACAACAATATCGCGTTGCGTTTCAATTTCTTCTTTCTGTACTTTAATTTCTTCATAAGCCTTTTCGAGTTCAAAATTTTTCTGAACAATTTCATCTTTTTGCTTATGCAGTAATTTATGTGCTTTTTTTAGTTTGACAAACATGCGTGAAATGATGAATAAAGAAGCAGCGATTAAAACAAATATGATTATCAATGAAAAAATAATAGTCCGCTGACGTCGTTGTTGTTCTTCGCTTTTTTCAAGGCGTACCTGTTTCAGTGCATTTTCCTTGTTTAATTTTTCTATGAGCAATTGCTTTTTTTCTGTTTCATATTTGGTCTGCATTTCGGCAAGTGCCTTTGTTTTTTCCTTACCAAACAGTGAATCCTGATTCTCTTTTAATCGCCATAAATATTGATATGCCTCTTTGTATTTTCCCTGCAAGGCATACGCTTTCTGTAATAATTCGTTTATGGTGTATTGTTCTTCAAGCAATTCGTATTTTTGAGCAATATCATTTGCCTGCATGGCATAATGCTGCATCAAGGAAATATATACTTGCTTTTGGGCATTGTTACGGGAACTGTCTGCCAGATTCTGATATAATGAAGCCAAATTGATAAATATGCTGCAATTTCCTTTAACATCATTCAATTTATCTCTACATTGAATAGATTTTTTATAACAATCTATGGCTTTGTCATTATTGTTTATATGGGCATACGCAATGCCAAGGTTGTTATAATTTCTGGCAAGACCTCGCATATCTTTTATTTGGATGTAATAATGAATAGCATTTTCACATATTGAAATAGCTTTTTTATACTCCTTTTGTTTGATGTAAACTCCTGCAATGGATGTTATACTGTTATAAATGCCAGTACTGTCGCTTAAGGATTTTCTTATAGATAATGCCTTTTGATGAAATTCCAATGCCTTGTCGTATTCATTCATAACATTATAAATATTGGCAAGATTAGCATAAAGTGTGGACAAGCCTTTTTTACTAATATTATCTTTTACATTTTTATATAACAATTGTTTTTCTTTAACCGTTAATGCTTTGTAATAACATGCCGCGGCATCGGCATAATTGCCTTTGGCAAGATATACATTTCCAAGATTATTATACACCATTAATAATCCATTGATACCAATTACAGAGTTAGAATCTAATTTATGTATGGTATTCATATATAATTCAGCAATTTTAAAATAGTATATGGCTTCATCATATTTTCCCAGCGAAGCATAATAATTGGCTAAATTAGAATTAGACTCACCAATAAGTTTGAATATTCTTGGCTTATAAGTATAATAATGTTGTAAGAGTAAACCTATTTTTTGTGCCGTTTTATAATGAAGATATGCCTGTTCATTTTTACCTGTACGGATTAAAACTATGCCTTTAAACATGTATGATAATCCAAGATTGACAGCATACGTACAAAATATATCAGGGTCTTTGGAAGTATGACAGCCTTTAATAGACATTTGAATGCCCATGTTATAATATTTTATCGCAGAATCGGAATTGATATTCTCATAAGGATATGCTATTTTATCCAATAAAATATTAATTTTCTGCGTGTCGGAAGGCTCAATATTAAAGACATTCCATATTGAATCAAAATATAATTTTTGAGAAAATAGATTTATGCACACACATAAACATGATAATAAAAGATAAAGTCGTTTCATTTTTTTTTATTAGCGGTTTGGTATAAATAAGTTTTTAAGGGACGACTAAATAAGCACCTTTATTTTTTTTAGTGATGATAGTCCCAGACGAAGAAGTACTTTTTTTAAAAGTATAATAATCGTACAAATCTTGTGAAATCTGATACAACGATGTATCTACCGAATTATACTTTTTATAGGTCAAGAAAGATACGTTGTCTTCAATAATCTTACATTTAATGGTATCAACACCATTTTTCAAAATTATTAAATCTTGGGCACAAGCAAATACTTGGAGTAATAAAGGTATTATAAGAAATAAATATTTCACTTTCCTACCCCTATTAACGATTGTATTTCTATTTTGTGTTTAAAGGTAACACACCCGCCATTTCGCCGATTACATTAACCAGTTCGGTATTGGAAGGAATAACCACCTTTGCGTTATTTTTAAGTGATGATTCAACGGTTTCCAATTTTTTCAATAATTGTGCATTTCCAGTGAAATATTTATCGGCAGCTTCATTGACAAGTTTAATGGCTTCAGATTCACCCTCTGCCTGTAATATTTTTGCCTGTTTAAAACCTTCGGCTTCTTTAATCTTTGCACGTTTCTGACCGTCGGCGGCTGTTTCGGCAGCAGTAGCAAAATCAATGGCAGCAATTTTTTCATTTTCTGCCTTTACCACTTTGTTCATGGTTTCCTGAACATCTTTGGGCGGGTCAATTTCTTTCAACTCGGCACGTACTACTACAATACCCCAATTTTTCGTTTCTTCACACAAGGTGTGAAGTAATTCGGCATTAATTTTTCCACGCTCGCTGTTGGCCGATTTTAGCGTAAGTGTTCCTATAATATTTCTTAGCGTTGTACGTGCCAAATTTACTATCTGCCATTTATAATTGTTCACATTATATTGTGAATTTTTTACCCCCTCTTCACTATCAACTACCTTAAAATAAATTTGTGCATCTACCCGTGCATTAAGGTTGTCGTTGGTAATAATTTCCTGAGGTTCGGCATCTACCATTTGCTCGGTAATGTTTACTAAAAACATACGGTCTATAAAAGGAATAATCCAATGAAAGCCTGGTTTTGCAAATTTATGGTACTTACCCAGTCTTTCTATTAAACCGCGATGGGTTGGTCTTACTATTCTAATACCTATAAAGAATAATAAAATAGCAATGATGACAAAAGTAATAATTGTTGATTCCATGTTAAAAATAATTTTAGTTTTACATAATTTAATTGCCCAAAGATAATGCATTTTTTAATTAAAAAAAATGTGGAAATATGGAAATCTCGTCAAACGCTCAAAAAGCAAAAACCAAAATCCGAGTATGGTGCAATTAATACTGTTTTAATGAGGGGTAAGTTTTTGAAAAGAAAAAAAGCAAATCTCTAAATAACTAACTATAAAATATATACAATCCAATATTGACAATTTTTCAATTTTACTCATTTTTATAAGTGTTTAATTAAATATAAAGCAATTTTTTTATCTAATAAAAATTGCACGGCTCTGATACCATTCCATATTGCCCTACTGAATTTACTTCCGATAAAACATATTCTTTTTTGTTGTATAAATTATATCAATAGTACCCGTGTTTAATCCTATTTTTTTTATTAGTACAACTATTTTTTTCATATACTTTATTTATCTTTTCTAGTATTAATGAGTAAAATTATAATAATATAGCCAACCTGTAACCTTATCTGTGGTGGAATCAACTTCATCACTTAATATCAAAATCATAATTTGTTGGTTCTTTATCAATAATTAATACGTTTTTACCGAATTTTGCTTTCAATTCATTTATCTTTTTATCCTGTATTACTTTGTCTTTTTTAATTTCTTCTGGTGTACTTACTTCAATTGGGTCAAAAATCATATGAAAAATATAAAAATAAAACTGATTATATTCATAATGTGGGTGATAAAATTCCCAAACCAGTTTCTTTTGCTCATCCATATAAGGCTCTATCATAAATTTTGCCCTTAATTGATTTACTTTCTTTTCTTCTGAGGGAGTCAATTTCGTTATAACGTATTTATCTACTAACGCTATTCCCTGATAATGACCAAAAACACCTTCTTTATCATATTCATCGTGATAGTAATCGGTCATTAAATCCATAAAAAGTCTGGCTGGGTAACTACCGTTCATAACCTGATTTAACATAGTCTGATACCAGATAGGTATTCTGTTAACTTGATGATTATGGAATAAAATCATATTAATGTAAGTAAGTGTATTAAAACTAGAATTATTTTCAGTTATATTTCCATATTTTTTATACAATTTCATTAGTCTATTCAAATTTAACGTATCCACTCTTTTCATCTTTGCATAATCTATTGGTATTCTTGCTTCTCGGTCTGCTTTAGACATAGAATCGACGGCTTCTATTACTTCTTTATATTCCACATTAAGACGTTTGACCGTATCTAAAACAAATTTCATCCTTTTAAAAAAACTACTATCTATAGTTGAAAAATTTTTTCTCCAATTATAAATCAAACTATCAGGGTTATCAAAATAATTATTGTACTTATAAGTTTTAATCATGCATAGTATAATTAAATTGGTATCAGGTTTTGATTTTAAAGTTAATGTCAAAGCGCGGTTTATATCTATTGAAAACGGAACTTCTTTATATTGAAATGCTTTTAAATAATAACTCACAGATTCATCTGGCTTTCCTTCCACCACTTTCATTTCTGCTGTGTCCACATATTTATAATACTCTACAAGACCTTTTATCGGAGTGTAATTAAACGTGTCTTTAATGCCATACTGCATTTCTTGTGCATTTGCAAGAGTACAAAATGCCGATAAAATCAATAATAAACCTGCTTTTTTCATATATTACTATTTTTTTAATATTTTAACTATTACCAACTTATTTTGAGGCTTTTCACATTGCTGGATTCAAGTAACAAATACAACTTTTTGATTATGCAAATGTACATGATAATTTTCAATTAATACCGATAAGCATTCAAAAATATGGGATTATATCAAAATTTAAATTTCAAATTTCAAATAGAAAAATCAAGTATTAAAAAAATTCATTATTCATCAACACATTTCCATATTTTCACATTTTCACATTTCCACATTTCCACATTTCCACATTTTCACATTTTCACATTTCCACATTTCCATATTTTCACATTTTCACATTTCCACATTTCCATATTTTCACATTTCCACATTTCCACATTTCCATATTTTCACATTTCCACATTTTCACATTTCCACATTTTCATAACGTCGTATCTTCTGCTAATACCGACTTGCTAACCAGTTTAGTATAAACTCTCAAGGTTTCATTTGGCTTTATCCTCGGCTAATTATTTATAATCTGCCTATAATTTGAAAAAGTATCAATGTATAAATTTAAACATTATTTTTTTGTGAGGAAGTTTTTTTGTTTTTTGAATCTATTGAAAATATTTTTGTACATTTGAAAAAAAAATTATGAAGAAGATTTTATTATTTTTACTTGTCGTTATGGTGATGATGAATTATTCATGTACCAAAGATAACGGCTTATCTGACGAAGAAATTATTGAAGGTTTAAAAAGTGCATTGATGGTTGGCACAGACACATCTACCACGAAACTGCACAAAGTGAATGGCTATTATGGCGATGAATTGGTAAAAATATTGCTGCCACCCGATGCACATGGTGTGCTGGAACATCAGAATGAACCTGTATTGCAGGCAGTCGGTATTGATAAAAAAATTGATTCGTTAATTTTATCTCTCAATCGCTCTGCCGAAGATGCCGCTATAGAAGCAAAACCGATTTTTGTTAACGCTATTACTTCACTGTCTATTGCCGATGGATACAGCATTTTGCATGGCACCGATTCGGCAGCCACTGTTTATTTAAAATCAAATACACGCAATCAATTGTTCAGCATTTTTATCTCCAAAGTACAAGTTTCATTAAATAAACCTCTCGTGGCAGGTATGAGTGCAGTAGAAGCATGGACAGAATTGAAGTCTATTTATAACCCACTATGCAACCCCCTCACTGGTTGGCAACCCATTACCAGTTCGTTAGATACATTCGCTACTAACAAGGCATTAGACGGCTTGTTTCTGAAAATTTCGGAAGAAGAAAAAAACATACGCCATAATGCTTCATACAGAATAAACGATATATTGCAAAAGGTTTTTGGCGAGTTGGATTAATAAAGACATTACCTCTTTTTGTATTTTTGACAATACAACCAAATATATATAATTTTGGCAAAAAAAATACTTGTCTCTTTTTAAACAGTTCATACCATCCGATTTTGTCAAAAATGTATTTACATTAATGTCTGGAACTGTCTTTGCACAAGGCATTGCTGTATTATTGTATCCTGCTTTATCCCGTATTTACTCGCCCTCAGAATTTGGAGAAATTACACTATATATGTCTATTGCCAGTGCGTTTGCTATTATTGCAACGGCACGCTACGAAAGGGCTATTGTAATCGCTTCTAACGAGCAGGAAGCCATAGCACTCTTAAAAATTTCTCATCGGGTAAGTATTGGCATTGTCTTATTAAACCTGATACTTGTTATTGGTTTTATTCTTTTTTTTCAACATCATATTTATATGACTTCTTCGTTTAAAACATGGCTTTTCATTATGCCCGTTTTTACTCTTTTATACGGTTCCTCACAAGCAATAACGCACTGGTTTATTCGTAAAAAATATTTTCATGAAATGGCTGTCAGCAAAATTATCAATTCTTTAGGTATAAATGGAGGCATGTTAATTCTTGGACTTGCAGGATTAGGACTTTTGGGTTTATATGTAGCCAATCTGGCAGGATTGTTTGCCATCGCCCTATATTTAATATTTATTTTTTATAAGCGTGATTATACCTTGTTTCATCAAAAATTGGAATTGAAAACCGTAGCAAAAAAATATTCCGATTTTCCCAAAACAAATTCACTGCAAGCCTTGATAGAAATGTTTCAAATGAATGGCGTAGTTTATTTATTGGGCATCTTTTTTTCTTCTATGTGCGTTGGACTTTATTCTTTTTCCATGAAAGTATTAATGGCTCCCATGTGGATAATCGGGACATCGCTCAGTCAAGTCTTTTATCAAAAAGCATCAGAAGAATATTCCCAAACGCATAACTTGCGTCCCTTATTTAAAAAAACACTTCGTAATATAAGCCTTATAGCCTTGCCCATATTTGCTATTATTATGATTGGTGGACCGGCTATTTTCTCTTTTGTATTTGGTAAGGAATGGTATGAAGCCGGTGTATATGCACAAATTCTTGCACCATGGATATTTCTTGATTTTATAAAAGCACCGCTTTCGCAAATACCCATTATTACTGGAAGAATAAAAAACATGTTTGTCATTACTCTCATAGGGAATATCATTTTAATATTAACGATGATTTTAGGAAAAGTATTTAATAATGAGAAAATAGCATTCTTTTCACTTTCGGTTGGAATGAGCATTTACGTTATTCTGTTAATTTTCTGGATTTATAAAGTATCTGTTCCCAAACATGAACCATAAAATTTCATATATCATTGTATCGTATAATGTAAAGGAATACCTTATTCTGGCTATTCAATCCATTATTCATTATTCTTCGGGTAATGATTACGAAATTATCATGGTGGACAATAATTCCTCTGATGACACTGTAACATCGGTTCAACACATGTTTCCGTCAGTTCACATAATTCAAAACAACTACAATGCAGGTTTTTCCGAAGCCAATAATCAAGGTATAAAGGCAAGTACTGGTGAATTTATTTTTTTATTAAATCCTGATGCCGAACTTACCGAAAATACGCTGAGTACCCTTATAAATAAAGTGGATAAAAGCAATTCCCTGTGGGCACCCTGCCTCAAAAATACAGATGGAACATTTCAAAAATCATACTGGAAAACGCCAACAGCATTCACTATTTTGAGTGAAATCTTTTTTATCCATTATGTAAAAAGAATTCTATTCACACCAAAACCACTGACAATAGAAAAAAATGTAGAATGCGTTTCGGGGGCTGCCATGTTTTTCAAACGTACATTGACAGATAATGTTGGATTACTTGACCCTAACCTTTTTTGGATGGAAGATACCGATTTTTGCTATCGCATACGTAAAAATGGTGGCTTTGTTAAATTTATTCCTGATGCCTGCGTTATTCACCATGGAGGTAAAAGTTCTGCAACAAATCAACCCATAACCATTTCCAATCAGATTATAAGCAAAATAAAGTTTTTTAAAAAACATGCCATGACTTTTTCGTATCGGTGTTCTATCTTCCTGTCGTTTTTTCTAATCATTGAAAAGATAATACTTTTTGGTATTTTATGTTTTGTACCTTTGTCCAGAAAAAAATGCACAGCGTATCATTATTCATTAAAACAACTCGTATGTTTTTTACAAAAAAATAACTCTTAAATTAATGAAAATTATTCATAACAAATCAGTTACCATACTTCGGACTACATTAATAATAAGCGGTATCATTGGTATTGCCTTAAGTTATTCATCGGTTTATCTGTTTCATATTGTTCTGTTTATTTCTATACTGTATATTTTATATCAGCAATGGAAGGATAAATATTACACTAAAACAATATTTACTCACTATCCACTTCCAATTTTAGTGTTTTTTGCATTTACTTTTTTATGGTTTATTTTTCTGCTTTTTTTTGCTCAAAATAAAACTTACGCTTTTTATCATCTTATTTATATTGGCATTGGAACGCTAATTATGATAATAATTCCGGCTTTTACACGCGACAAAAATGATATAAAAAATGTAATGAAGGCATTGGGTTTGATTACCTGTGTTGATTTATTGATAGGATTTGGCGAGTCGCTTGGATTGTTCAGATGGTTTATTTCACGATTGTCAAATACAGTACAATATTTTGGCTATAACAATGAACTGCAGACCATACTTTCAGAAAGCAAATCCCTGAAATATGTTTATACCATGCCAACGGGTTTTCATTATAATCCCAATGATTTTGCCGTATTTGCAAGTATGACATTACCATTTTTTCTACTGGCAAAGAACAAATACGTTTCTATCATTACCTCTGTGTTAATTATTTTTCTAACCGTTGCCGCTGGTGCCAAAATTGTATTTATAGCCGATATTATCATTATCATACTGTCATTTTTTTATAACTTTTCTAAAATTAATATATTAAAATGCAGCATTCCGCTTATTTTTATTTTCTTTATTGTTACTAATGGATTTGGTATTTTAAATGGACGCAGTATCAAAATAAATGAAATTCAATCGTTCTGTTACAAAACGGTAGGTTTAACACCACCTACCTATAATATGCAAATAGATGAATTAGAAAATTCCAATTCCACTCGTCAAGCATTGATTTTATTTGGCATTCATTATTCATTAAAAAATTATTTATGGGGTTCTGGTGGAGGTCAAAGCCGTTACCAGTTAGAAAAAGTAGGAGGCATTTCTAAAAACAAAATTTGCAATTTGCATAGTTTTTGGATTGAACTTCTTTTTGAAGGAGGAATTATTTATTTGTTGGCGTTCATCTTTATGTATGTATATATGTTCATTCATTTAATTAAAATATTTTTTTCTAACAGAAATACATTTATGGGTTATTTGTCAGCAGCAACAATAATTTCACTTGCAGGATTTATAATATCTTCCAACACACCTTCCTCGGTGGTTTATTTTTTGCCTATGTATTTTTTGTTTGCACTTTCCGTATCTTTGATAAAAATCTATACACATGAAAGTACTTTTGCTCTCTGATATTAATTCTCCTCATACACAAAAATGGGCATCTGCCCTTAAACAAAAAGGCGTTGAAACAGGTATTTTCAGTTTGACTTCTCTTCGTCTGAACAGTACATGGGATACATCTGATATTTTCATTTTTTATTCATCAAGCAAAAAAAATATTATTCATAAAGAATCTTCATGGAGTAAAATCGGTTATTTAAAATATGTGCCTTCGTTAAGAAATGCCATAAAAACATTTTCACCCGATATAGTCCATGCACATTATATCAGCAGTTATGGGCTGTTGAGTGTATTAAGCCATTTTCAACCGCTGGTTTTATCTGCTTGGGGAAGCGATGTAATGTTTTTCCCCAAAAAATCGGTTTTACATAAAAACGTTATCCAATTTGTTTTAAAAAAAGGTGCTTCGATTTGTGCAACTAGCCAAGCCCTGAAAAAGGAATTATCTAATTATACCCATAAAAAAATTCATGTAATTCCTTTTGGCATTGATACAACTATATTCAAACCTATGGCTATAAAGAAAAACGATGTATTTACCGTTTATACTGCCAAATCATTGGAAAAAATATATAATATAGATATTACTATTAAGGCAATGGCGGCACTTCATCAAAAATATCCACAACAGCCCATGCAATTGCTTATTGCAGGAGACGGCTCTCAACGAAATTATCTGGAAGAACTGGCAAAAAATTTGAACATGGAACCATTTGTCGTTTTTAAAGGATGGTGTACTACTAACGAAATGCCTGTTATTATTAATAATGCCGATATTTTAGTGAATGTATCACAATACGAAAGTTTTGGCGTGTCTGTTTTGGAGGCTTCTTCATGCGAAAAATGCGTTATAGCAACCAATACGGGTGGACTAACTGAAGTAGTTGAACATGAAAAAACGGGCTTTTTAATCGAAATGGATAATATTCAAGAAAATCTGTTCAATACATTGGAATATGCATTGCTTCACCCGGATATTTGCCAACTTCTTGGAAAAAATGGACGTCAAAAAGTTTTATCAGAATACGACCTTCAAGTCTGTGCCAATAATTATCTGGATGTTTACACCGATATAATTCAAAAAAATTAATCGGTATAATATCAAGTAAGCGTTCAAATTCGGTTTACAATCTCTTTGAATGCAACTTGGTATTACAGAAAATTCAGAACTCCTTACCTATTTCGTAATTTAATAAGGCACCGATTTATAAATATTTAGACGTCCCTTAAAAAGTATCTATCCTATTAAATATGAATTATATACCTAACTTTAACATATTTTTTATACACTACAAAAAAAATGTAGATTT
>CAYSIN010000065.1:0-16331 GCA_964431135.1 uncultured Bacteroidales bacterium | reverse complement strand
AATTTACAAATCCGCGACATTTTAGGTTGCCCCAAATCAGGAGTTCTGAAATTATGGATAAAAAGTTTTTATTTTTAATTAGTTTGATTTTTTTGGCTTACCATGCTAAAAGTCAAATACAAATAGACCAATCCTATACACCGCAACAATTGGTTCAAAATTTTTTAATTGGCGGTGGACTGACGGTTAATAATATTACATTTTCCGGAGTTTTATCAAGTACAGGTGGTACTTGTAATCAAATAGCCTTGTTTAATAATGGCAATACTACATCATTAGGTATGAACTCAGGTATTGTAATTGCTACGGGATGTGTAACCGATATCCCACAACCAGGCTCTTCCTATATGGGTCAAAGTTTAGGAGGTCCAGGTGTTCCTGACTTGACATCTCTAGCGGGTAATACTACTTTTGATGGTGCTGTGCTTGAATTTGATTTTGTTCCATTAGATGCACAGATTTCTTTTACATATATTTTTGGCTCCGAGGAGTATCCTGAATATGTAAATGCCGGATATAATGATATTTTTGCATTTTTTATTACAGGACCTAAACCAGGTGGAGGTAGTTATACCAATCAAAATATTGCTTTAATACCAGGAACTGCAATTCCCGTATCTATTAATAATGTTAATGCCGGGTCTTATGCTCAGTATTTTATTGATAATGATGGCACTTCAAATCAACCTGTATTTGATGGTTTTACTACTCCGTTAAATGCTGTAGCAGAGGTAGTACCCTGTCAAACCTATCATTTAAAAATCTGTATTGCCGATGTAGGAGATGAGGTATTTGATTCGGGTATTTTTTTAAAGAAATACACATCTTCAGCCAATATTACTTATTTGAATATTACATATTCATCAGGAACCACATCGGCCATCGAAGGGTGTTCCACAGCAACCCTGACAGCCATAACAAATATTCCACATACGTCCAATGATACCGTTTATTATACTATTCATGGAACAGCCACGAACGCAGATTTTACTCAACCTGTTCCAACCAGTATTATTATTCCATCAGGTCAAACTTCTGCTTCTATCATATTAAATCCAGTATCGGACAGTCTTATGGAAGGAAGTGAATACTTGGTATTCACTGTATCCGATTCGTGTTGTAATTCCTTTAATGACACCTTATGGATAACGGATAAAACAGCCATGACCGTTGATGTAGGGAATGACATTACGCTTTGTACAACTAACACAGCAACAACCTTGACAGCAACAGTTTCGGGTGTAACTTATCCTTATACTTACGCTTGGAATAATGGTGCCGGAAATACTCAAAGTATTTCAGTTTTACCCGTTACAGATACGCAATATAAAGTTACAGTTACCGATGCCTGTGGTCAAACGGCTACGGATTCGGTTAATATTTTTATTTCTTCTTTTCCAACAGCCATATTTACAGCCACCAGTCCTGTTTGTGCAGGACAACCCGTTACGGTAACCTATCAGGGAAATGCAAGTGCAAACGCTATTTATAATTGGAACTTTGATGGTGCAACCATTTTATCGGGAGGCACAGGACAAGGACCTCATGAAATAACATGGACTTCAGCAGGTGTTTATACTATTACGCTGTCGGTTACAGAAAATAATTGTACCAGTAACAGCAATGTTTCTGTAATAATAAATGCAGTGGATAATTATACTGTCAATATTTCTGACTCTACGGCAACTGTTTCCGACCTTCCCGGCGCTTCGTATCAGTGGATTGATTGTCAAAATGGAAATGCACCCATCATGGGCGAAACTAATCCAACTTTTATAGCCACCACAAGCGGCAGTTATGGCGTTATCATCAATCAAAATGGATGTACTTCCGTCTCTTCGTGTGTTTATATAGATACGCATATAAATCAAAACGATATGAATGGCACTATATCTGTTTTTCCAAATCCTACACAGGGTACATTATATATTTCTTTTGAACAGAGCATGGAAAATACTTTTATTACCTTAACCAATTTATTAGGAAAAAAAGTGTATGAATCCAATAATGTTATAATACAAAAAGGAACCAATACTACTATTGATTTAAGTGTATTACCTTCTGGATTTTATTTCTTAAATATTGAAAATAAAAATATACACACTACATTCAAAGTCGTATATAATAAAATAGAATAATTCACTTTTTTTAGGCAACCCTTTATTGTTTTGTTTCGTCTTATCATTTAGTTTTATTATTTATATTTATGAGAAAATATGGTTTATTAATAGCATGTTTATTCCCATTATGTGTTGTAAGTCAGTCATCTCAATGGACCAAAACGTGGGGAGAGGAAAAATCGTTTATAGAAAACAGAGGTCAGTTTGAATCTATGTATTCTCTGCCGGATAGAACAAATGTGTTATATGCTTATGAAGGTTCTCAGGAAAATTATTTTTTCTCGAAAAACAAATTACTGTTTCGTTTTGTTAAACTTGCCAACATAGACAAGGATGAAAATGAATTTAAAGAGATGCGAGAAAAAAAATATACTCCCGAAGAATGGAGACGACACGAAGTAGAAGAATTTAGAAAAAAGGTAATGCAGGAATATGTATCTGCAGAATGGCTCGATGCAAATCCAAATGTAGAAATAATTGCAGAAAATCGTGTTTCCTATTACCATAGTTATACTTATAAAATAAACGGAAAACTAACCAATGTGAATTATATACCATCGTTTGAAAAAATGAGATATAAAAACCTGTATCCCAATATAGATGTAATTTATGAATTTCATCCACAAGGGGGTATTAAATATTCAATTATAGTCTATCCCGGGGGAGACCTGTCCAGAGTAAAACTAAAATATTCAAAACCCATTTCGCTAAATAAGAATGGGGATATTTATGTAAAAGCGAAATTTGGAACCATCATAGAACATGCTCCGATAAGTTTTTATGATGAGAATCATCAGCCAATAACCTCCTTCTATTCTGTAAAAGACAACACCATATCTTTTAATGTTCCACAAAGTGAAACAAATAATACAATAGTGATAGATCCATGGACACAAACGCCTTTTGCAACGGCATCGAATGGGACATGGGAATGTGAGACCGATGCTGCCGGTAATGCCTATATCATAGGAGATGGCATGCTGGCTTATGAAAAACTTAAAAAATATAATACAACGGGTGCATTACAATGGACTTACACAACGACGTGGGATACGACAGGCTACTGGTTAGGAACATTAGGTACAGACTTAAATGGCAACAGTTATATTACAGCGGGGTCTATTGCTGAAATAGAAAAAGTAAACACAGGTGGTTCGATGCAATTTCATCAAAACGGTGGTTCCATGGATGAATACTGGGCTATTACCTTTAACTGCGACCAGACAAAATTGATTGTAGGCGGTACACGACTTAATGGACTTATGACGATAACTGGTAATGGGGTCATATTTGATATAAGTACTACGAATGGCAATGTACTTGGCATTGCAAATGTTGGGGCGTTTAAACCTGCACCTCCTTTAGGTATGGTTAACTATGCCGAAGAAGTACGTTCTATGAGTGCTGCATACAATGCCAAATATTACTATCTTACATTAGATACTATCGGTGCCATTACTCAGAACTTTTCACAATGCCCGAGCGGTGAACCAATTTTTGCCATTAATCACACTTATCAGTTTAGTTATAAAAGTGAAAATTTTAGACCTGAGAACGGCAATGGTGCCAATATGGCAATAAAAGCCAACAGTAGTTTTGTTTATACTCAAAATGGAACAAACGTACATAAACGTTCTTTAATGACAGGAGCCATTTTAGGCAATGCAACCATTCCTGGTGGCAGTTCTCAATCAACATTAGGCGAATATCAGCCAGACAATAACGGTGTAGCGCTTGATGATTGTGGAAATGTGTATATTGGTTCTACCAATCAGGTTTTAAAATATGATGCTAATCTTACTCAATTAAATACAGCACCCACAACATATAAAGTTTCTGATGTGGCTGTGGGTACAGGTGGAAGTGTTATTGTATGTGGAACAACAGGCAGTGCAGGCAGTAATAATCGTGTTGGTTATGTTCAATCGGTTGATATGAGTGCTTGTACGCAAACTACTATGATTTGCTGCGATGCCAATGTTTGTCCTGCCGACCCGTTATGTACTACCGATGCTCCTATTACTCTTATTGGTGGAACATCAGGTGGCACATGGAGTGGAACAGGTATTACTAATCCTACAGCAGGAACTTTTGACCCTTCTGTAGCAGGTCCCGGACAGCATACGGTTTATTATACCTTACCTTGTGGTACCGATTCTACTGTAATTACCGTATCGGCATGTGCCCCTATTACGGTTTGTTATGATGGAACAGGGTTACAGGCTACCGGTGGAAGTGCAACTATACAATGGCAAACACAATCTCAAACGACTATTATGCCAACGACGCAGGCACAATGTACACAATGTGGAGGCACATGGCTTTTTGGTATATGTACTGTACCTACATGTACTGTTATGGCATGGTCCAGTTATGCCAGCGGGAATACGGCTGCAACACCTTCTTCATGGCCTCTTTTAGTTACCGACGGAACCGATTCGTTAATATATTATGCACTATCCAATATACCTTCATGCGGAACCTGTACTCCACCAACATTATCAAATATTGTTACACACGAAACATGTGCAGGACTCCATAATGGTGCCATTAATCTGACCGTTACAGGAAGCAGTACTTATACATACTCTTGGACAGGTCCAAGTGGTTTTACTGCGACTACCCAAGATATTTCAAATTTGACACCCGGCACGTATAATGTTACGGTAACCGATGCTACGAATGCTACTTGTACAGCAACAGCAAGTATAACTGTCAATGCAGGAACTCCTAACCCCACACCTACTATTTCCGGCTCTACTACTTTCTGTACAGGAAGTTCAACTACTTTAGATGCAGGAAGCGGATATTCATCTTATTTATGGAACACGTCTTCTAATTCACAAACAATTACCGTAAATACTGCGGGACCTTACTCTGTAACTGTTACAAATGCCAGTGGATGTTCGGGTACTGCTTCGGTTACTGTTACGCAATCGAGTAGTTTATCGCCTACTATTACAGGAACATTGGCTATTTGTTCAGGAAACTCAACTATTTTAGATGCAGGTATTGGGTTTGCCAATTATTTATGGAATACGACAGCCAATACTCAAACCATTACAGTTACAACCGCAGGAACTTATTCTGTTACTGTTTCCGATGCCAGTGGATGTACTGGTACAACTCAGGTTACTGTTTCCGTTGCTACTAATCCTACGCCAACCATAACTGGAAATACAAATATTTGTGCCGGTTCATCAACGACATTAGATGCGGGAAGCGGATATTCATCTTATTTATGGAACACGTCTTCTAATTCACAAACAATTACTGTAAATACTGCGGGTTCTTACTCTGTAACTGTTACGAACGCAAGTGGATGTTCGGGTACTGCTTCGGTTACTGTGAATGTTACCAGTACACCCAACGCCAATGCGGGGATAAATGATTCGACCTGTGGATTGACATATCAACTCAATGCTGTTCCATCAGGAGGAAGTACAGGTATATGGACTGCTTTTGGACCAGGCAGTGTTAATCTTTCATTAAATACCGATGCTCATGCAACGGCTACGGTTTCAAACAATGGCACTTATACTTTTATATGGACAGAGACCGTTTCTGGAAACTGTACCGGTTCGGACAGTGTGTTGATTACTTTTTTACCGACACCTACCAGCAATTTTACGGCAACACCAATTTCCTGTTCAGGTGGAAGTTCAACTATTAATTATACCGGTAATGCCAATGCTAACGCTACCTTTAATTGGAACTGGGGAGGTGGAATAGCCACTCCCGGAAATGGCATAGGACCTCATCAGGTTACATGGAATACACCCGGAACTTATACGGTTTCGTTAACTGTTTCTCAATATGGTTGTACTTCAAATGCTACTTCTGTTCAAATTGTAAACCCTGACGGAATGAATACATCTATTAGTCATACCGATATTCCTTGTTATGGACAAAGTTCTGGTAGTTTAAATTTAACTGTTACCGGTGGTACTGTTCCCTATTCTTATCATTGGAGCAATGGGGCTACCATAGAAGACCAGATAAATATTATAGCAGGCAACTATTATGTAACTGTTACCGACTTTAACGGTTGTACACGCGTTGACAGTGCCACTATTACTTCACCTGGACAATTAATCATTTCTGTTACACCAAGCCAGTTTATTTGTTCCGGACAATCGGTTACATTAAATATTACCGCTACTGGCGGTACAGCACCATATATTTATTACTGGAATAATCAAATATCCAGCCCTTCTATAACAGTAACACCACAGACAACTACTATATATTCGGCTTATATTACCGATGCCAATGGTTGTAATAGCAATACGGTTAACACTACTATCACTGTTTCTGCACCCATTCATGTTGAATTACTACAAAATACCGATTATGTTTGTCCGGGTGATATGGTTGAATTATCTCCTACTATTACAGGTGGCGTTCTACCTTATACTGTTTACAATCAAAATGGCAGTCCTGTTACTCCGCCTATTTATGTTTATCCTAATTTTACAACTTATTATTGGGTAATGGCAACAGATGCATGTGGCTCAAGCGATTCTGCCGGTGTAACTATTCACGTTTATTCTTTACCGCCTGCAGGTGCATTGGCTGATTCGATACAAGGCTGCGTTCCATTGACGGTTCATTTTATTGAAGTAAATCCCGATAGTGGACAATCATACCTTTGGAACTTTGGCGACCAGAGCAACCTTTCCTTAGCCAAAAATCCAACTCATACATATACTTCACCGGGTACTTATACTGTAACGTTGACGGTAACTTCCATACATGGTTGTAAAACGGTGGTTACCTATACCAATATGATAAATGTATATCCCATTCCTAATGCACAATTTATCTGGAATCCCGATTATATTACGGAAGTATATCCGTTTGTTCAGTTTGAAAATCAGTCCACACTGGCTAACAGTTATATGTGGTTTTTTGGTGATGGCGATTCGTCAAACACCGTTAATCCAGAACATCAATATCATTCTATTGGAAGTTACAATGTTTTGCTGGTGGCTATAAGTAATCGCGGATGCAGAGATACGGCAAGGGCTTCTCTTAGAGTATCACCACAATATACTTTTTATGCACCTACGGCATTCAGCCCTAATGACGATGGATTTAACGACTTATTTTATGTAATGGCACATTCCATAGAGGACGCAGATTTCAGTTTGAAAATTTTTGACCGCTGGGGTGAGGTTATTTGGTCAACCGATAAATTTTTTAAGGATAATGAACGAAGCGAAGCATGGGATGGGAAAGTAAAAGGCGGGAAACTTGCACCTGTTGGCACTTATACATGGAAAGTTATATTTAAGGATTTGCAGTACATTAAACACGAAGAATCGGGACCTGTTACAATTATTAGATGATTTTTATCTGCTTATACCGACTTGCTAACCAGTTCATTAACAATACGATTCGCTTTTGTTTTAAAACTGTTAGTCTGTCGGCATCTCGTCATTGCTGACGAGACAAAATTCATTTCATTCTTTTGTAAGTGGTTTGGTATAAACAGTAAAGTTATTTTCAATTGTTCTTTTTATTATTTTTACCACCTAATTTTTTAATTTTATTTTTTATGGGAAAATTATTTGAACAAATAAATGAAGACATAAAAAAAACCATGCTGGCAAAGGAACGTGAAAAACTGGAAGCCTTGCGTGCTGTCAAATCTGCCTTTTTACTTGCAAAAGCCGATAATAATCAACAAGACCTGACGGATGATAAGGAAATAAGCATTATTCAAAAGTTGCATAAGCAACGCATCGATTCAGCAGAAATTTATAAAACCCATCACCGTCAAGAATTGGCAGACAAGGAACTGTTTGAGGCATCGGTCATTCAGCAATATTTGCCTGAGGCAATTAGCAGCGAAGAACTCGAAACAGTAATAAAAAATATTATAGCCGAAGTAGGTGCAAAATCTGCTTCCGATTTGGGAAAAGTGATTGGAATTGCTTCAAAAAAACTTGTTGGCAGAGTTAATAATAAAGACATTGCAGACAAAGCAAAACAGTTATTGCATTGAACCCTGTTGCATTACGCTATATCGTGTTGTACAAAAGTAGCATATATATTTATATTTAATACCGATATACATTTAAAAACATTTTATCTGTAAGGCATTCAAATTCGGTTAATACCTCTTTGAATGCAACTTGGTATAAGAGAAAAGACGAGGATGAGAAGAAGGAACGATATATTCAAAATTCATTAATACCGACTTGCTAACAAGTTCATTAAAACAATTCGCTTCGCTCTTGTTTTAAAACTGTTAGTCTGTCGGCATTAACCAAAGCCAACTGACAAAATTCATTTCATTCTTTTGTTAGCGGTTTGGTATAAAATATCCAATAGTAGAAAAAAATTTAATATTTATTTCTACATTTTCCTATTTCCGCATTTATTTCCTACCTTTATGCGAAAATTTTTACCTTATACGGTGATGTTGAAACGAGGATGTTTAACTCTTTTATCAGTTTTGTTATTAATCTCTTTTTCTTTGTATTCGCAAGAAAAATGGTCGTTGGAAAAATGTATTCAATATGCACTTGAACATAATATTCAAATCAAAATACAGGAACTGTCTAAAAATTCGGCACAAACATTATACTTAAAAAATAAAACCAATTTTCTACCATCGCTTAATGGCAATGCAAATCAAGGATATGCTATAGGTCGTTCTATAGACCCGCTAACCAACGAATTTGCAGAATCGAATGTAAATTCCAATAATTTTTCTATCAGTGCCAACTGGACACTGTTTAGTGGACTACAAAACGTCAACACACTTCGACAAAGTTATTATAACTTGCAATCGGGACTGATGGATTTGCAAAAGGCACAAAATGATATTGCCCTGAATGTGGCAGCATCCTTTTTGCAAATTCTTCTTTCGGATGAACTTTTAACGGCTGCTAAAAATCAATACGACCTTTCAAAACTGCAGGTGGAAAGAACAAAATTACTGTATCTTGCAGGGTCTGTATCGCAGAGCAATTATCTTGATATGGAATCGCAGTTTGCCAGTGATGAAATGCAATTGGTGAGTGCTCAAAATACATATAACCTTGCTTATTTAACCCTTACTCAATTGTTGGAATTGGGAATAGCCGATTCTATAACCATTGAAAAGCCGTTAATTGCAACTCCCGACAGTATATTTCCAAACATTAACTTGCAAAGTACTGTTGAGGAAGCATTACGTAATTTGCCTGATATAAAAAGTGCCGAGTATAAAATGCTTGCTGCCGAAAAAGGTTTGCAAGCAGCACGCGGAAGTCGCAGCCCAAGGCTTACTCTTAGCGGTTCATATGCATCAGGATACTCCTCACAACGAAAAGAAATTTCCAATTTCACTTTGGGAGAACCACTTTTAACGGGATATGCCATAGACCTCACCGGAAATCAAAATCCTGTTTATTCATACAATTATTCCTATAATTACAAAACTACCGATTTTCAGCAGCAATTAAAAGATAATGTTAGTAAAAACTTATCTATCAATCTTTCTATTCCTATATTCAACAATTGGCAAGCGAACTATGAAATCAGTTCTGCCAAAATAAACAGCCTGAACGCAAAATATTCCTATGACCAGACGCAAAAACAAATAATAAAGGAAGTTCAACAAGCATACTATGATGCAGTGGCAGCGTTTAACAGTTTCAATGCAGCTAAAAAAGCTGTTAAAGCATCTGCCGAGTCGTTCAAATATGCCGAACAGCGATATAATTTGGGGTTGGCAAACACCTACGATTATAATCTTGCCAAAACAAATTTTATTAAAGCACAATCTGAAGAAATAAAATCAAAATACGATTATATTTTCAAATTGAAAATTCTGGATTTTTATTGTGGAAAACCATTTAAACTTTAATGTGAATGAAAACGAAAAAAATTTGGCGTTGGCTCATTGTTATAGTAGTAGTATTGCTTATTCTGGCTATTATCGGTCCAAAAATTGGGTTGATGAAACGGGGAGAAACATTTGAAGTTACTACCGCCAAAGCAGAAAAACGTACTATTATAGAAACCATAACTGCCAGCGGAAATGTTCAACCCGAGATAGAAGTAAAAATAAGTTCCGACGTTTCCGGCGAAATTGTTGAACTGCCCATTAAAGAGGGTGATGAAGTAAAGCGTGGCGACTTGCTGGTAAAAGTAAAACCCGATGTATATCTTTCTTCGTTTAAACAAATGGAAGCCACCTTGGAAGCATCGAGAGCAAATTTGGGTAATACCAAAGCACGATTAGAACAAATAGAAGCACAGTTTGCACAAACAGAATTGACGTTTCAGAGAAACAAGAAATTGTTTGAGCAGGGTGTTCTTTCGCAAGCCGATTATGACAATTCACTCTCAGCATATAATATGGGTAAAGCCGATGTAGAGGCTGCCAGACAATCGGTCGTTTCTGCAGAATTTTCTGTTAAAAGCACCGAAGCATCGTTGGAAGAAGCAAAAGCGAACTTAACTAAAACAATCATACTTGCACCCAACGATGGAACCATTTCAAAATTAAACGTAAAACTGGGAGAACGCGTGGTGGGAACTATGCAAATGGCAGGCACTGAATTGTTACGCATCGCCGATTTAAAAAGAATGGAGGTGGTTGTTAGTGTAAACGAAAATGATATTGTGCGTGTTCATTTTGGCGATACAGCACTTATTGATATTGATGCTTATCCCGATAATACGTTTCGTGGAGTTGTTACATCTATTGCACATTCTTCCACTTCATCCAGCACTTCCGGAGTTGTAAGTGCCGATCAGGTAGCCAATTATGAAGTTCATATCCACATATTACCCGAATCGTACCAGATATTAATACCTAAAGATAATCCCTATTTTTATCCCTTTAGACCAGGCATGTCGGCCACAGCAGATATCCATACACGAACTGAAAGAAATATAATAGCCGTGCCTGTTCAGGCTGTTACTACACGTTCCGATTCCATTTTTAGTAATAAAGATACATTGAAAAATATAACCACCATTGGAAATAAAAAACTTATAGAATGTGTTTTCAAATATAAACCTAATAAAACAGTTAAATTGGTTCCCGTCAAAACAGGGATTCAAGACGATTCTTGGATTCAAATTATTTCAGGAATTAATGCTGGTGATGAAATTGTAACAGGTCCGTTCAATATATTAACTAAAAAATTAAAAAACAACGACCCTGTTGCCAAAAAAGAAAATGCTTTTGAATTTTATAAAAAATGAATCTGATTTTAAATATAGAGACATCGGGCAATATTTGTTCGGTTTCTTTGTCAGATAACGAACATGTATTAGTTGTTAAAGAAAATTCAGATAAAAACAGCCACTCATCGCAACTTGCCGTACTGGTAAATGAATTATTTGCTACCAGCGGTTTTTCTATTCAACAATTGAGTGCTGTGGCTATAAGCAAGGGACCGGGTTCCTATACGGGTCTTCGAATAAGCACTTCCTTTGCTAAAGGACTTTGCTATTCGCTTTCCATTCCGTTAATAGCCATAGATACTTTGAAAATCCTTGCAAAGCAATTTATACTTCATCATCCGATACCCATTCACAGTTTTATTTGTGCCATGATAGATGCTCGTCGCATGGAAGCATATAATGCCCTATTTACTTCACAGTTGGAATATGTTACCGAAACTCAACCGGTGGTTTTAACACCCGATTCTTTTTCTGAATATCAAAATAAAGCGATTTATTTTATTGGTAATGGCGTTACCAAATGGAAACAACTTGTTACTGGCAAATGGCAACCATCTTATTTTATAGAAAATTGTTATCCTTCTTCGGAAGCAATGGCTTACTTGTCGGCATTGGCATTTCATGACAAACAATTTGAAAATCTTGCTTATTTTGAACCTTCTTACTTAAAAGAATTTATTGCTGGAACTTCACAAAAAAATAAATTGATTTAAAAAATGGTATTATATTTGAAATATTTTTCAATCTAAAAAGGATGTTTACAATGGGATTTTTTTCAAAAATCAATTTATACTGTTTAAGTGTTTTACTTTTATTTAATCATGCTATAGCCCAAAGCGACGAACAAAAATTTTTTGCGTTTAAGGATGGTGAAAGCCTTCAATATTTAGTTCATTTTGGTTTTATTGATGGAGGTTATGCCATGCTTAAATTAACTGCTTTTGACATGAACGGAGGAAAATATTTTCATGCTATAGCCTCTGGATATTCTACGGGCATTACTGACAAATTATTCAAAGTTAGGGATGTATATGAAACGTATGTCGATATGGAAACAATGCTCCCAGTAAAGGCTGTTCGCAACATTCAGGAAGATACGTATAAATATTATGACGAAGTACTTTTTAATAGAAAAGAAAATGCTGTTATTTCCAAGCGAAAAGGAAAAGTAAGTGTTCCCGAAAGAACTATGGATATATTGTCTGCCGTTTACTATGCACGCAACAACCATTTTAAAAATCTGAATCAGGGCGATATTATTACCTTGGAAACTTATTTTGATGATGGCATGTTTACCTTACAAATAAGGTATAAGGGAACTGAAACCATTAAATCAAATTTTGGAAAAATAAACTGTCTTAAATTTTCACCAGTGGTAGAACCCGGACGCATATTCGATACGCAAGATGATGTAACAATATGGATATCTAACGACAATAATTTTTTACCGGTACGTATTCAGTTTGATTTGTTTGTAGGTAGCATTAAAGCCGATTTGGTTAAGTATGATAATTTGAAATATAACTTTGCGGTAAATAAGAAGTAATAATGTACAGATTTTTTGCAATCTTGTTTGAAATTGAAGGTAAAAATAATTTTCAACTTTTTTTATTTGATATAAATAGATTTAATTTATATGTTTATTAATAAAACCAACTAATTCAAAATTATATTTATGGATAATTCAATTCTAATTACTACCAGTATCTCTCTTGAAGGATACAAAATAGTTAAACAATTAGGCATTGTTAGAGGGATAACCGTTCGTTCCAGAAGCGTATTTGGAAATATGGCAGGTAGTTTTATGACCTTGTTTGGTGGTAAAAATGAAATTTATACCAAACTGTGTGAAAAAACAAGAGAAGAGGCTTTGTCTCTAATGATTATGCATGGCAAAGAAATAGGATGCAATGCCATAATCAACATGCGTTATGATGCCAACGACGTAATGAGTGGAGTAACAGAAGTATTGGCTTATGGCACGGCTGTAATCGTTGAAAAAATGGAATAAATTTAATCGCTCCTTAATAAAAATAACCTAATTAGTCGTCCCTTAAAAAGTATCTATCCTATTAAATATGAATTATATAATGTCATATTTATAAGAAATTATTTGCATCTCGTCAGCAATGACGAGATGAGTTTTTAAGGGGTGACTAATTCATCCAAAAAATTTATTAAACACGGAAACCTTTTAGGGGGGAAAATCTGTCTTAAAGAAAAAAGACCATGCTTCCCGATGTTTCAAATATGACTCAAAACATAATGTACTGGATACTGCTTACGGGAGGCTCCATTTTAATCAGTGCTGTTATTATGCCACTCATTATTAAACTAAATACATGGCTCAATTGTTTTGATATACCTGACCAACGAAAAATACATCATTCCAAAGTTGCCACCATGGGGGGCTTGGGAATTTATATTTCGTTACTGATGGTTTATCTGCTATCGGGCATTTATCCGTTACCTGCCTATTTCTGGTTTTCCATTACTGTATTGGTTATTGCTGGTATTTTGGATGATGTATTCGGATTGAGATGGTACATTAAGTTGCTGTTTCAGGGAATTGCCGCATTTATAATGATTTATATGGGATTTAATTATTCCATTTTGTTTGAACAAATCGGTTTTGCTTTTATACCCTCTTTTATTCAACCTGTTTTACTGGTACTCTTAATAGTAATGTACATCAATGCTTTTAACTTAATAGATGGATTGGATGGACTTGCCGGCGGCATAGCCACTATTAATTTTCTTACTTTTGGTATTTTAAATCTGCATTTCGGTAATTATTCACTTTCGTGGCTTTGTTTTGTACTGGTAGGAGGATTAGTAGGTTTTCTTATTTATAATATTCATCCAGCCAAAATATTTATGGGTGATACCGGTTCGTTAACCCTCGGCTTTTTGCTTATTGTCGTTGCATTCAGTACCTATCAGTTTCATTATCATATTCCCGAATTAAGCCTTATCAATAAACAATTATTTATATGGGTAATTGCTGGAATATTGATTTTGCCCTTTGGCGATGCCGTTAGAGTTTTCTTTACAAGACTTATACACAAGAAGGCATGGTACAACCCAGGCAAAGACCATATTCATCATTTACTAATGAAATCCGGGTTTAGCCAACACGATACTGTTTTAATTTTATACAGTATCAATATTCTATTTTTATTGACAGGGTTAGTTATCTATTTGAATAAACCTTTATCTATCATTATTAGTGTTTTACTGTTAAAAATGTAACGTTATGGAAACAATAAAATTTGAATATTTCGACATCTTTGAGCGAAAACACTGCATCGAATTGGAGCAATCCAAAGTACAAAAAGCATTTGAACAGGGTATTACGGTGGATGCTTCGGATATTATGGGATTATTCTTTGTTTGTGATGAAGATTTTATTTTAAAACCTGTTCCCTATTCCTTGCGTGTTCAGAAAAATAAAAAAATTGTTTATTTATGCAGAGTTTTTGATTCCAATGGTGCAGCCCTTTCGGATATTCGAGATAACTGGCTAAATAAAATTGCTGCCAAATACAAACAACTGAGCATATTTTTTAATAATAATTGTTCCTTGGAAAAAAATATATGTTTCACGGTTCCTGTAAATAAATAATATTATGATACAAAATATATTGAACACATTATTAAACATGAACACCATTCTATGGGTATTGTTTTTTATTTTAGGTTTTATCGTTTTTTTGAAAACTATTGAAAAAATAGTTATTTTGTGGTATCATTTTAGACATAAAATAAGTAAAAGAACAGAATAAAATGGACGAAAAAGAAATGATAGAATCCTGTTTACGCAACGACAAAGCGGCTCAAAAACTCTTATACGACCGTTTTGCACCCAAAATGTATGCGGTTTGTCTTCGATATGCCAGCAAGCGTGTAGAAGCAGACGATATTTTACAGGAATCGTTCATCAAAATATTTCATCATTTACCTCATTTCCGTTTTGATGGCTCGTTCGAGGGTTGGATACGCAAGATTGTGGCCAGGGTTGCCATAGACCATATTCAAAAGTATGCGTCACGCTGGGAAGAATTAGACGAATACACTTCCGAAGATTATTCCATTGTACCCGATGAGGCTATCAGCAACCTGTCTGTTCAGGAACTTCAATCGATGATACAAGAACTGCCCGAAGGGAAAAGAATGGTTTTTAATCTTTATGCCTTTGAAGGATACAGTCATAAAGAAATTGCCGAAATGCTTGGTATTTCAGTTATGACATCCAAAGCACAATATTCCAAAGCAAAAAAAATGTTACAAGATAAATTGTTAAACGTAAATAAAATGCGTTATGAATACAAATGATTCTATCGACGTTACCAGTTTTTTTACCGACAAACTCAACCATGCAAGTGTTGAACCGCCGGCATCTATCTGGGAAAATGTTAAGAATGAAATACCCACCTATCCTAAAAAAATAGGTAACTGGTATATTTATTTATCAGCCATTATGGTAATTGCTGTATTTACATGGTTTGGAATAGTAAAAACGAAACCCAATCAACCTATTATAGCAAAGCAAATTCAACAAAAAACAGGCACCGTTGATTTTTCACGAAAAGTAATCAATCATGTGTCGAATGTTTCTACAAATTCAACCGTAATGTATCAGAAAAAAAACAATCCAACTATGTTTCCATCATCTATAAAAAAAC
This sequence comes from uncultured Bacteroidales bacterium, assembly GCA_964431135.1. Classification (GTDB taxonomy): domain Bacteria; phylum Bacteroidota; class Bacteroidia; order Bacteroidales; family GWA2-32-17; genus Ch61. The sequence goes on along the minus strand of CAYSIN010000065.1, from coordinate 334 downwards.
AAGAAAAAGTTGAAACTTCGCTTTATCAATTGGAAGCATCCGTTTATCCTTCACTCGCTAAGGTTGAATTTATTGATTCAACGAATACAACTATTAAATCCGTTTCCAATCCTGTAGTGAATGAATTTGGCTATTATGTAATAGACATCAGTTCCTTAAAGCATGGAAAATATACTATTCACATCCTTTGTAAGGATGGAAAAAAATATTCAAAACAGGAAAATTTAAGATAAATACAATCTATTTCTAAGCAAGATTTAATCGGGAAATATTACCTACTGTTAAGTTAAATATATTATGGCGTACTTATAATATTTTTTTATATCTTTGCAAA
>CAYSIN010000064.1:0-17003 GCA_964431135.1 uncultured Bacteroidales bacterium | reverse complement strand
CACAAATTTACAAAAATATTGATTATCAATATATGGGTCAGGAGTTCTGAAATTTGAGTCCTAACACCAAAATATCATCGGTTTGCGGTTTATTCCCCTTCCATGAATTGAAAAAGGTTGACAGAATTTGTTGTTGTTGCTGTATAGGGTATTTGGATAATGACTTTAAATGTTCCAGAAATGAATTAAACATCATCTTTTGATTATTTTCGCCAAACTGGTCGGCAAAGCCATCGGTAAAGAAATAGAGAGTATCGTTTGGCTCCATAGTAACAGATTTATTTTCAAACAAATGTTCTTGTTCTTCTGAATGAGTAGCCCCAACACTGTATATACTTCCATCTAAAACAAGGGGCGTTGCCTGTTCACGAATAATAACAAATCGCTGGTTGGCAGAGGCATATTCCAATAAATGTGTCTCAGGATGATACTTTACTAAAATTATGTCCATACTGTCTTCAATCGTAAGAGCATGTTGTTGTTGTTGACTGAACGAAGTTTTCCATTGTTCGTTGAGTTTATTTAAAATAACGGCAGGTTTTTCTTCATGATTATCCTTAATAACAGTGCGACATAAATTATATCCTTTAATACTGACCAACGCACCGGCAAGTCCATGTCCTGTACAATCGGCAACAACAATAAATTTGGCAGAAGGCGTATTATAAAACCATGCAAAATCGCCACTGACCATGCTCTTGGGTTTATTAAAAATAAAAGAATTGGGAAAAACAGTAACGAGTTTTTTCTCAAATGGCATAAGAATTTGTTGTAGCGATGCTGCATAAATAAGCCCATCGGTCAACTGGTCATTGGTCTTTTTAAGTTCTTGATTTACCGTATTGAGTTGTTCAAGTGCAAGGCTTAATTCTTTTTGTTTATTGTCAATTTCAACATATTGCTTTTTTAACAGGCGTGCATTTTTTTGACGAATACGATATAAGTATATAAGGAGCAATAAGAAAATGGTCAGTGAAATAAAACCTATAATAAAATAGTTGCGTTCCAATTTGTGTTGTTCTTCTTTTTGTTTTAGCAATTCTATTTCATTTTCCTTATTTTTCAAATCAAACCGCATTTGCATACGAGAAACTTGCTCATTGACTTCGGCATTGTAAAGGGTATCGTTAATTTCGACATAACGTGTTAAATAGTTATAGGCTTCCTTATAAAATTTTAATTTTTCGTTGGTATAGGCAAGATTATAATAACAATTGCTTTTGTCTTTATAAAATTCAAGCGAGTCGGCTATTTTGAGTGCCATGGCATAATAGTTAGATGCCTCCACATATTTTTGCTGTATTTTAGCCAAATCGCCCAAGCGAGCATAGCAAAGCGATTGATAGGAAAGAACATTTAACTCTTTGGCTATGGAAAAAGCACGATTATATACAAGAAACGACTGAGCATAATCTCCTTTTTTTGCACTAACCGAAGCAATTCCCATCAAACTGTAAAACATACCTTCCTTGTTTTTCTGTTCTTCTTCTATCAGTAAACTGCGTTTGTAACAACGATATGCGTCGTTATAATTGTCAAGTGTTTCATAAATCAATCCTAATTTATAAAGATTTCCCAGCATTTGTGTTTTGACCCGTGAACTCTCTCCGTATTTTAACGATTCTTTATAGTACTCGATGGCTTTAGTATATTTTCGCTGTATATAAAATACATTCCCCATATAGTTAAATGTTTCAGATAACAGTTCGGGGTCATTTAAAAATTTTGCCCTGTCATACGCTTTGGAATGATAATCAATGGCTGTTACATATTCGCCTATATCGCATTTAATGCTTCCCAAGATGTTAAATGCTCGACACATTCCCTGAATATAATTGGATTGTTCGGCATAAAAAAGTGCCTTGCTTGCCAAATCAAAAGATAGTTTTGGAAACGTTCCTTTTTTACTGAGCGCTAGCGATATAAGATAATCGCACCGATTACTGTCACTTTGCAGTCGGGTGTATGTTTGAACAATGCTATCGGGTATAGAAACACCCTGCATTTTGTTAATCATAACAACTGAAATCAATACTATTAAAACAATTTTTTTAATGGTAACATTAGTATAACTACGCATAATTTTTTTGTAATTTGAATAACGCAAAATTAAAATGAATTTCTTAAAAATGAATAACAAAAATCGCTTTTTTATGATATTGTTCATAAATTGTTCAAAAAAAATATTCTAAAAAAATCCATTGTTCTTACAGATTCCCTATTTTTGTTGCATAAAAAATATTTGAACATGAAACGTATATTTATTGTATTGCTTGGTTTATATTCTGTTTCGGCATTAGCCTTAAATCCATCTCGCAAGTATGCTATCAATCCCAGCGATTTTGGCATGTCCTATCAAGAACTAAAAATTCCTACCAGCGATGGATTAACACTCAATGCATGGTATTTTCCTTCCAGTCAAACATCATACAAAATAATGGTATTGAGTGATGATGGCAATGGAAATATGGCAGACCTGATAGAACAGGTCAGTATTTTTCTTTCATTGGGTTACCATGTGCTTACTTATGACTATCGTGGCTTTGGCACTAGTAGCGATTTTGATATAAAACCAACTTTTTACATTTATGCTCAATTTCAGAAAGACTTGACGGCCGTGGTAGATTACATAAAAAAAGAAAAAACAAGTATTCCTAAAATACATCTTTATGGTAAAGGCATAGGAGCAGGATTATCTATTGCAGTGGCTGCCAATCGTTTAATTGGAACTGTTATTGCCGATTCTCCCTATACAACGTTCGATTTGGCAAAACAGCGGATTAAGGAAGCCACCGGGCAAGATGTAATAATACCTTTGGGGTATGACAAGAACGAACTGGAGCCTAAATATGCCTTGGCTTCTAAAGGCGGGCAAATGAATGGTATTTTGTATATTGTTGGAGACAAAGACCTTGTTTATACCGTAAAAGACATAAAGGAACTTGTAAAAATTAGAAATTCCATTTCGTCTGTATATATCGTCAAAAACAGTAATGGAGAAAACAATCTATCTATTGACAAGGAAAAATATTTGGAAGAGATTAAAAAATTTCTGAAATTATAAAAGCATTCTCTTATTAAAATACAGTGGTAGCAAAAGAGAAGCATCTTCAATTAATTGAATTTTATTTTTTCCTACCAGAATTAATGTTACAGGCTTTTGTTGCCGCAGTTGACTTTCCATAATAACCTGACGACAACTGCCACAAGGCGGAACAGGTTCATCTGCCATGGTTTGATTGTTTAAAAAAGCAACAATGGCAATAGCATTGACCTTTACATTTGGAAAATGAGCGTTGGCATAAAACAGCGCAACACGTTCGGCACATAATCCCGACGGATATGCTGCATTTTCTTGATTATTGCCTGTAATAATTTCACCGTTTTCTAATAGAACTGCTGCACCAACATAAAAAGTAGAATAAGGTGCATACGCACCATGAGCCGCGTCACTGGCTTTTTTTATTAATAACTGATATCCTTCGGAAAGTTCTTCAGCCCTTTCGTATTCTTTTATTTGTAAATTAATATTCAGTGCTTTCACAAATCAATTATTTTAATGACACAAAATTACATGAAAAAAATTAAATTTTTTGACACCAAATGAATTTTTTATTATTAAATTTGCATAATCAAAAAGTTGAATTTTTGACTTGAATCCAGATATAATCCTAAAAAAAATAGTTGGAATGAAAATTAAATTTCTTTTTTTAAATTTTATGTCTTTATTCTTTTTTGGAATTAACTTATCTCAAATATCTTTGTTGGATTATAAAAATCTTTTAAAAAGTTATATTAATAGCGATTCAATTTCTATAGATAGTAAAACAAATATTTTTTTTATTTCATCTATAGATTCATTTTTAAGTATAAATAAAGAACTTTATAATGAAATTGACTCTATTTATAAAGCGAATGTTGTAAAAAGTTGCAAATGTGTTAATCAAAAATTTGCAGTTACTTTGTCTGAATATTATATCTTAGATCAAAAATTTCGCAGAAAAGTACTTGAACTTAAAAAGAATAACATATCCATAGATTCGTTAAGAGATTTAAGAAGAGCTACTGATATTTATATCCAGAATTCATTATTTTATATTTTAGATACAATAAAAAAATTTCCAAGTTCTTTTGATGTTGGACTTTTTGGAATTCATACAATTTTTTTAATTATTCAACATTCAAATCTATATTATCAAAAAAAATATTATTCACAATTATATTTACTTGCAAATAATGGTGAACTTCCCAAAAGTTGTATTGCATTATTAGAAGATAGAATTAATATATCAGAAAATAATAAACAAAAATTTGGAACTCAATTAAAAGAAATAAATGGTAAATACATACCATTTGAGGTTCTGAATATAGATAGTCTAAATAATTATAGAAAACAAGTCGGTTTGGATTCAATAGAAATCTATTGGGAAAAATGGGGCATTACTATTGAAAATTATAAATCTTTTTATAATTTAAAATGACTTTGTTGCATGGATATAAACAAAAGAATGTTTATAAAAAGAGTGTTAACCGATAAAAACTAACACTCTAAATTCGGAAGTTTGCACAAAACTTCAACATTATGAGCAAACAAGCAGAATTCAAAGTGACTTTGTTGCATGGATAATTTGAAAAATAATAATTTCTTCGTTTAAAAATTCTTAAGTTACTTTTCTACTTATCGGCATTCCTAAATTTGTCATAACATTTAATATTGAACAATTAATCCGTACTTCTGTTTTTTCATTTTCAAATTTTCTCGCATTAATTTTCTCTCCAATTATTGTTTTATACCGAAACATTGCTACTTCCACTAAACTTCGTTTGTGATATTTAATTTGTTTCTTCCATTCTTTTCGCCCTATTTTGTTTATGCGTTTTATGACTTTATTCCTTTCTTTTAATGCAGGATTTTTACTCACAACTGCATTCTCTTGCGGTGGTATTATTTCTTTGATTTTTCTTTTACATAATTCTTTGCGAACATTCGTTTTATCATACCCTCCATCTCCTCTAAAGCTATTGATTTGCCCATCTACCTCAGTTAATAAATCCTCTGTTACTTCCGCATCAGATATGCTGTTTTCTGTTAGTTTTTCTGCTATGATTTCCTGTGTCTCTGCATTTATTCCTATATGTAATTTTCTCCATGTCCTGTGCTTGCTCCATCCAAATCTACGTACTTTCCATTCGCCTTCTCCATATACTTTTAATCCTGTGCTGTCAACAATTATATCTATGTTCCCTTTTTGTTTTATTGCTTTCAATTCTATTTGAAGTCTTCCTGCACGCCTACTCAATGTACTGTAATCCGGTGCTTTTATTTCTAAACTCATTATTTCAAAAAAATTGTTTACAAACCCTTCTGTTTGCCTTAATTTTAAATGGAGTACTTGTTTTATTGTCAAACAGGTTTCTATGGCTAAATCACTATATACTATTTTTCCTCCTCGCTCTCTTGAACCTGTATATGCCCACGAGTTTATTGCGTCATCACTTATCCAAAGTGTTATCCTTCCTCGATTTTTTAAACTCTCATTATATTGTTTCCAATTTAAAATTTTATATTTATCTTTGACTTTGAATGACTTTGTTGCATGGATAAACCTTGATTTTACTGATGTTTTAGTATGAGAAAGCATAAAATTTGACATAAAAATGTATAATTAATCGCTGAAATCCGTGTCAGTATTGAAAATATTCATGCAACAAAGCCATTCCCAAATATGATAAAATTATCATTAAAGACAATAAAATTGAAGGAATAAAGAATGGATTAAAAGAAGAAATAAAAGCAATGGAATAAATATTCCATGATAAGTTTTTTTACCAAAACATGTTTGCTCTATTTATAGAGAAGATCCATTTCTTGACCAAAACTGCACAGAATGTAAAATATTTCCGATTTGCGGGGGAGGTTGTCCCAAACAAAGATATATAAAGAAATACACATCATATAAAAAGTTAAATTGCTGCAACTATTTTAAAGGGAATATCGAAAAATTTATAGATAAACATAGATTTTCACGGTAAAAAATGATACGTAAAAATTACGACTACGTAGTCGTCCCTTAAAAAGTACCTATCCTATTAAATATGAATTATATAATGTCGTATTTATAAGAAATTATTTGTCTCGTCAGCAATGACGAGACGAGAAAGAACGCTAAGATTTTCCGCAAAGAGCGCAAAGAAATAGATATCAATACTTTGCGACCTTTGCGCCTTCTTAGCGAACATTGCGGTTATATTATTATTTGAATTTTTAGAAGTGTTCTTTAATTATCCTGTTAGCAAGTCGGTTTCATATCGATTATAGAATTAAAAAGTGGGGTTATATTTTACAAAAATTGATTATTTTTGCACCACTTTTAATGTATATGGCGCACTCTTCTAAATGGTGAGGAAATCGGATTCTCAATCCGGAAATAGCAGTTCGATTCTGCTGTGCGCTACTCTTTCAATGGTAATGTAAACCGTCTAATACCATCAAACTGACATAATGCATTAGCCACAGCCGCCGCAGTAGGTACAAGTCCTATTTCGCCCAACCCTTTGGCACCATAAGGACCCACAGGGTCGGGAACTTCAACGCCAATTACTTCTATTTCGGGAGTTTCGTGTGCACGCAATACACCACAATCTCTGAGTTTAGTATATACAGGATAGCCATTTTTCATCGGAAAATCTTCGGTCAATGCATATCCCAAACCCATGTGAACAGCACCTTCAATTTGTCCTTCAAACAAAACTGGATTTAAAATTTTTCCTGCATCATGTGCTGCCACTACTTTTTCAATTTTTCCCAGTTCATCCAATAACACCAACTGTGCTGCATATCCATAGGAATAATGTGTAGCAGGATTCTCAGAAACAGTGCCCGGCTTAACTGTCCAGGTACATTCCCAGCGTGCCTGATAGCGATGTCCAACTATGTCTTTCAATTCCTTACCTTGCAAATCGGCTCGCATAGTCTTGGCAACTTCACGAATAGCATTTCCCAAAAGTACAGTCGCACGCGAAGAAGTAGTCATTCCTGTTTTTATGCCTATGGAAGTATCTACAACAACTTCAATAATAGAGGAATCTATGTTTGTTTCTTCACATAAAATTTGTGACGCAATGGTATGTATGCCTTGTCCCATTTCGGTCCATCCGTGATGTAAAACGACTTTTTCAGGTGTTTTGATTTCAATAACAACATCCGAATAGTCCACCATGCCATTACCAACGCCACTATTTTTGATAGCCGTGGCTAATCCGCAATAATGAGATTGAGCATAATAGGGCTTTATGGCTTCGAGGCAAGCACGAATGCCAACACCTTTTACGCAGTCGCCCGTGGCAGTGGCAAGCCCATCTATCAGGGCATTATCGTATCTGAATTGCCATCGGTCAAAACCTCCCATTTTACAAAGTTCATCTATACATGATTCTAATGCAAAATTAGCCTGATTGGCTCCAAATCCTCGCATGGCACCAGAAGGAATATTGTTGGTATAAACAGTTTTAGATTCAATATCAACTACCGGAACATAATATCCGCCCGTAGCATGTCCGGCAATACGTTCCATAACCTTTGTCCCAACTGAAGCATACGCACCCGTATCGCCTATGGCACGTAATTTCATTGCGGTCAATTTTCCTTTTTCATCACACGCCAGTGTCATATCCATCCACACGGGATGTCGTTTGGGATGCATACGCATGCTCTCTTCACGTGTGAGTGTTAATTTTACCGGCTTTTGCAACAGATAGGCAAACAACGAAACATGTCCCTGTACTGTAATATCTTCTTTGCCACCAAATCCACCGCCATTGGGAACAAGCACCACATGAACCTGTTCTTCTTTCAGATTCAGAATTTGCGAAACCTGACGACGGTCTTCATAAATACCCTGTCCGGATGAATATAACAGAACACCATCTTTTTCGGGCATGGCAACTGCACTTTCGGGTTCAAGAAACGCATGCTCTATACGTTGTGTCTGAAAAGTACCATGAAAGGAATATCTGGATGATGTAATCACCGTGACGGCATCGCCTCGTTGTAGAACACAATCCTCAAGCAAATTGGAATGATGTTGATGTACTTGTGGTGATTCGGGTTTTAATGCTTCGTGTACATCGGTAACGACAGGTAAAATATCATATTCAACTTTTATTTTTCTACAAGCCAAACGTGCATGTTCCGATGTATCTGCCACAACACCGGCAATTACATCGCCTATGTAATGTGTTTGTTCGCCTTCGGCAATCATCAGGGACCAATCATTTATAATTAACCCAGTAACTTTGTCTCCGGGAATATCTTTGTCTGTAAAAACCCGAACAACACCCGTACTTTTTTCGGCTTCGGCGACATCAATTTTATTTATAAGGGCGTGCGGATAATCGCTGAAACGCAAGGCAGCATACAACATTCCATTAAAATAAAGGTCATTTACAAATTTGCGATGCCCAATAGCAGTCTCAAAGGCTTGATACTTGGGTAAAAATTCTCCTATACCTTTATGTTTACGGTCTATTTCTATAGTTTTATTGGTGCGTATCAATGCAGCCGAATACAGTATTGCATTTTCAATTTTTTTATATCCTGTACAGCGACACAAATGCCATTTCAGTGCTTCACGTATTTGTGATAATGTAGGATTGGGATTTTCTTGTAACAATATTTTTGTTCTCATAATAAATCCCGGCGTACAGAATCCACACTGCACAGCACCCTTTTCTACAAAGGCTTTGGCAATAGTATCACGCACATTTTCAGGAATGCCTTCCATAGTATAAACGGTAGCACCGTTGAGACTACTCATCTTGGTAATGCAACTCAATTTTGCCTTTCCGTTAATTTCTACTAAACAGGCACCGCAGGCAGATTGACCATTACAGCCATCCTTCACCGAAGTAATATGTAATTCATTCCGTAAATAATCAAGCAAGTTTATATTTCCATCTCCATTATATTCAATGGCTTTATCGTTTAATGTCCATTTAATCATATTAAAAAATATTTAACTTTTTATATAGGCAAATATACAGCGTATTTTAGTAATTATGATTATGCCTGCAACCAATTTTCTTTCATCTATATTATACCGATATGCATTCAAATTTACGTTTTGCACTTTTGAAATAGTGTTATTTTTGGCTTTCTCAACGTTTGTAAATTTCAAAATAAATGCGTACGTTTGTGCCCATTTTTAAACAGTTATTAATTAAATAGATTAAAAAATATGAAAGTTTACAAAACAGACCAAATTAGAAACATGGTGTTAATGGGCAATTCGTCATCAGGTAAAACATCGTTGGCAGAATCAATGCTTTTTATAGGTGGAATAATAAACCGCAAGGGAGACGTATCATCCAAAAATACAGTTTCCGATTATAATGATATTGAACAGCAAAATGGGTGTTCTATTTTTTCGTCTTTAATGCATACAGAATATAATAATTGTAAAATAAATTTATTAGACAATCCTGGTTTTGACGATTTCAATAATACTATTTATTCGTCGCTTAAAGTAGGCGATGCAGCAATGATATTGATAAATGCACAAAATGGGATTGAAGTAGGTACACAAATTCAATTTCGCTATATTGAAAAATTTCAAAAACCTTTTATTATAGTCCTCAACCAACTGGACCACGAAAAAGCAAATACGGAACACGTGCTGGAAAGCGTTAAATCGTTTTTTGGCACGAAAGCCATTTCCATTCAATTTCCAGTACAAACAGGAGCATCATTTGATTCTATAGTGGACGTTATCAAAATGAAAATGTTGACCTATAAAGATGATAGTGGAAAAGCTGTTATATCTGATATCCCTGCCAACCTTAAATCTCATGCCGAAGAATTGCGTAATGCTCTTATTGAGGCAGCCGCCGAAAATGATGAAGCACTAATGGAAAAATTCTTTGAACAAGGGACATTGGAAGAGGAAGAAATTGCACGTGGGCTAAAATTGGGTATTACAAGCCGAAGTATATTTCCTGTATTTTGTACATCTGCCAAGAAAAACATAGGTATAGACCGATTAATGGAATTTATTACATTAAGTTTGCCCAATCCTGCTGAAGTTCCTGCCCCTAAAACAACAGAAGGTATTGAAGTTAAAATTGATTCCTCAGGTCCTGCTGCTATTTTTGTATTCAAAACATCTACCGAACAACACATTGGCGAAATCAACTTTTTTAAAGTTTATTCCGGTGAGTTAACTGAAAGCATTGATTTAACCAATAATAACACTTCTACCAAGGAACGTTTGTCGCAACTTTTAGTGGTTAACGGTAAAACACGTACCAAAATCGAAAAACTTTGTGCCGGTGATATGGGTGCTACTGTTAAATTAAAAAATACAAAATTTAATCAAACATTAACGGTTTCATCGGTGGACTGGATTTTTGAACCAATTGCATTCCCCGAACCACGTTACCGTACTGCTATTAAGGCTGTAAACGAAAGTGATGATGAAAAATTAGGTGAAGCACTCAATCGCATGCACAACGAAGACCCTACTATTTTAATAGAATATTCCAAAGAATTGAAACAAATTATTGTTTCTGGACAAGGAGAATATCATTTGAATATTCTTAAATGGCATCTGGATAATATTTTCAAAATACCTACCGAATACCTTACCCCAAAGATTCCTTATCGTGAAACTATTACTAAGGCAGCACAAGCCGATTATCGTCATAAAAAACAAACAGGTGGTGCCGGACAGTTTGGTGAAGTACATCTGGTCATTGAACCTTATATAGAAGGTGCTCCAGACCCAGTGAAATATAAATTTGGGAATAAGGAAATAAATATTAGCGTTCGTGGAAAAGAAGTAAATGATTTGCCATGGGGTGGTAAACTGGTTTATTACAATTGCATTGTTGGTGGTTCAATCGATGCACGTTTTTTGCCTGCCATTTTAAAAGGGATTATGGAAAAAATGGAAGAAGGTCCTCTTACAGGTTCCTATGCTCGTGATATACGTGTTGCTGTATATGACGGTAAGATGCACCCCGTCGATTCCAACGAAATTTCTTTCCGTTTGGCTGGACGTAATGCCTTCAAAGAAGCCTTTAAAAACGCTGGACCTCGTATTCTTGAACCTATTTACGAAGTAGAAGTGTGGGTACCTAGCGAGAAAATGGGTGATGTGATGAGTGATTTGCAAACCCGCCGTGCTATTGTTATGGGCATGAGTAGTGAAAAAGGTTTTGAAGTAATTAAAGCACGCGTTCCATTAGCCGAAATGAATAAGTATTCTACAACACTTAATTCTATTACCAGCGGACGCGCTATGTACTTTATGAAATATGCTGAATACGCTCAAGTACCCGGCGAAATTCAAGAAAAACTACTAAAAGAATACGAATCGCAATCCAAAGACGAAGAATAATTAACCTTCTATTGCATTAATAATCTTTTTTTTTCATTCTTTGGTCAGTGGTTTGGTATTAATTTTTTAACCAGTTTTGTTTAGTCCAAAAATTTCATGTATGTTTGCTTCCATGAACATACTTGTTAATACACGATTATTGCTGAACAATAAAATGGAAGGCATAGGTCTTTTTACCCACGAACTTATGCAACGTGTAGTAAAGAAACATCCCGAACATACCTTTTATTTTTTGTTTGACCGTCCGTATGACCTGCGTTTTGTTTATGCTCCAAACGTAATTCCCTTAGTTTATGGACCACAGGCACGGCATCCTTTATTATACATTCTTTGGTTTGAACACACCATTCCTAAAGTTGTTAAAAAATATCATATCACACTCTTTTTCTCACCAGACCATTATTTATCGTTAAGAGCAAAAGTTCCAACCTTGCTGGCTGTTCACGATATCAATTTTATGCATCATCCAAAATACCTCCCTTGGCTAAACGCAAAATATCATCTATACTTTTTTCCAAAATTTGTTAACAGAGCAGAACATCTGGTGGCAGTATCCCATTTTACCAAAAACGATTTGGTTTCATTTTTTCATTTACCCAACGAAAAGATAGATGTGGTTTATAATGCATCCAATATGCCACAAGGTGTATTAAGTACCGATGAAATTCAACAGACAAGAAAAAAATATGCTTATGGACATTCCTATTTTTTCTACATAGGCACGTTAAATCAACGGAAAAACATTATCCGTATGATGAAAGCGTTTGATAAATTTATGGATGAAACACAGGCTGACATCAGTTTTGTTATAGGTGGACGTGCCTTATGGACCGACCAACAAATGGAAACAGCATACCAGCAATTGAAGTATAAAGATAAAATTATTTTTACAGGACGATTAGAACAAACAGAAGCAAAATTGCTTATGGGTTCTGCATTGGCACTGATTTTTGTTTCATTGTTTGAAGGATTTGGTGTTCCTATCCTTGAAGCCATGAGTAGTGGTGTTCCGGTTATTACCTCAAATGTAACAGCCATGCCCGAAATTGGCGGCGACGCTGCTTGCTATGTAAATCCTCTTTCGGTAGATGAAATTTGTACCGCTATGAAGTGTTTATATACAGATGATTCATTTAAAAAGGAATTAATCCAAAAAGGTTTTCAACGTGTCGCTGATTTTTCATGGGATAAATCTGCCGATGCATTATGGGATGCCCTTATAAAAACTATTCCTGAAAAATAATAATAATCTATTCTGATAAAGACAACATACGCATAATAGGAATTTTAGCACGTTCTATTATTTTTTTTGAAAGAGTAATTTCAGGTTTTTCATTTTTAAGGGCTATGTAAATTTTTTCAAGTGTATTTAACTTCATAAAATTGCAATCATTACAACCACAAGTTGAATCAACAGGTGGCGCGGGTATAAATATTTTTTCTGGACAAGATTTCTTCATCTGATAAAGAATACCCGATTCAGTTGCTACCATATAAACGCTGGCATCATCTTTTTGAACATAAGAAAGCAATGCCGCCGTTGAACCAATAAAATCAGATATCATTAATACAGGTTTTTGGCATTCAGGATGCGCAATTACTTTAGCCGCAGGATACTGCTTTTTTAATTCCACTATGCGTTCTAACGAAAATTCTTCGTGTACATGACATGCACCATCCCAAAGTATCATTTGACGACCTGTAAGACTGTTAATATAATTCCCAAGATTTCTATCCGGTGCAAAAACTATAGGTTGTTCTTTGGGCACACTGTTCACTATTTTTACCGCATTGGACGAAGTACAAATCAAATCGGACATTGCTTTTATTTCTGCAGAAGCATTGACATACGTAATTATCGTGTGTTGAGGATACTGCTGTAAAAATTTTTTAAATGCTCGTGCTGTTATGGAATCTGCTAACGAACAGCCAGCATCCTTATCAGGTATTAATACTTTTTTTTCCGGTGAAAGTATTTTTGCTGTTTCTGCCATAAAATAAACACCAGCAAAAACAATTATATCTGCCTTGGTTTTAGCAGCCATTTCTGATAACTGTAAACTATCACCTACAAAATCGGCTATATCCTGAATTTCAGGTGTCTGGTAGTAATGAGCCAAAATAACAGCATTTTTTTCTTTTCTTAGTTTATTAATTTTTTCTATCTGGATTTCGTTATGAACCATATTCTAAAAATGAACTCCAAAATTATAATTATTTATTTTAAAAAATATTGTTTTATGATTATAATAATATTCTGTTAATATGGTTGATATTTTTTTTAAGCATTTTGCTATTCACCAATAAAAGTATTTTAATAACCATTCATGAACATACAATTTTCTTATATATGAATAAATTGATAGCATATATTAACAGCGTTAATAACAATATAAACAGAATATAGTTGATATTTTTTATTAACTTATTTCAAGAACTGAGGTTGAAAAATGAGTCTAAAATTTTAATAAGTTTAACTGTCAGAATAAAAAATTTGATTAATAGAATTAGATATTGAAATGAGCAAGTAAATTTTTTAACCAATTATCAACCGTAGAGTATAAAATAGTTAATAACTATTATATTTTTCAATAAATCAAAACACTAATCTAATTGATAATTTTTTTTAAAATTGATAATGAAGCCAATAGGAATTGTATTACTTTTGTTGTTGTAAACTATAAATGTTAATAATGGAAAAAATAGTAATTGCTTCGGACCATGCGGGTTTTGAATTAAAAGAACAACTAAAGCATGAACTTGAAAATTTAAAAATAGAAGTGGACGATAAGGGATGTTATTCGTGTGAAAGTGTGGATTATCCCGACTTTGCTCATAAAGCATCCCGAGATGTGGAAAATGGAATTGTAAAAAGAGGTATTCTTATATGTGGCAGTGGCAATGGAATGAGCATGGTTGCTAATAAATATCCGCATGTGCGTGCCGCTTTGTGCTGGAACAAGGAAATAGCACGACTAGCACGCTTGCATAACGATGCTAATATTATTTCATTACCAGCACGTTTTTTATCAGTAGAAGATGCCAAAGAGTGCGTAAACATTTTTTTAAATACTCCCTTTGAGGGAGGCAGGCATATAGCACGTATTCATAAAATACCTATTTAGTTGTCCCTTAAAAAGTGGTTATTGATTTGTGAGGAAACTCAAAATTTATTTCATTCTTATACTTTGGTTCATGCCGACAGACTAACCGTTTTAAAGCCAAAGCGAAGCGTATTGTTTAAATGAACTAGTTAGCAAGTCGATATAAATACTATATTTGTAATGAGTAAAGGGAACATCCCCCTTAATTCCCAAAATCACAAAGTACTATCTTTTTTGAACTTTTAACGAATTTTCATATATGAACGCAACTTGGTATGAAACCTGCATGCAATATACCATGTGTTATAAATAGTACTTTGTTTCTAAGTAAATATCCATCCATTACTAAAAAACGCATTAAGCATATAGGTATTCCATACGGTATTAATAAAAACTATAAGTGATAAGGCAATTAAATCTAATTTAATTGATAAAAACCGCCTAAATAGAATATAACCAGATGTTATTACTAACATGAAAAGCCCTACAAAAGAAAATTGCAATCTATCTCCTCCATAATCAACTAATGACATGTAAGTGAATAATAGTAGGAATAAAGTAGTAAACACTAATGCTAATAGTTTCGTATCTATGCTTAAAATCTTAGAAATTAAAATTAAGACTGCTGTAAAAAACAAAGGAGAACAAATTAAAAATCTGAATAAACTATGAAAATTTCCACCTGATGTCAAAATACTAAACAATAAAATACCTGCAAAATAAAACAAACTAATAAGAAATAAATATTTTTTATTAGTTTTATCAATAAGTTTAACCATAAATTGTTTTTTTGATTTTATTCTCAATCCCAAATAAATTAAGAAACCCATTGCAGGAATAGCAATGAAAAAGATAGAAAAAGTATTCATTCCAAAGCCTTCGATTGACCAATCCGATATATTTACAATTCTTTGAAAACCACCTGTCCAATATTTCTGTGCATCAACGAATGCAGTCCACGAACCGGAAGATAAATATTGTAATATTATAACAATTAGATAACCTACTAAAAACGGTAGTGATTTTGAGATAATATTCTTAATTAAACATTTAAAATCGCCTTTCTTAAGAAAGAAAAATATCTCAGATGCAATTATTGCCAATATTACAAAAAGTGTCGCTGGTCGAACCATCGCAAGAAGTAAAGCTCCAATAAAATATAATAGGTATTTATCCTTTAGCAAACCTAGTACAGAAATCGTCATACAAAGCATAAATAAACTTTCAGAATATGGAATCATATATATAACAGAAGTGGGAAAGGTAATTAGTAGGATAAAAGTTGTTGCCCTTAAATAAATATTTTTCGGTAGTAGATATATAATCAAGAGAGAAAGAGCCAAAATAAATATTAAATAATTTAATATAGAGATTATAATTGGTGAAGCTCCTGTTATTTTCCACAGAAAAGGAAAAAGTGGAAAAAATGCGGCTCGAACCTTTCCATAACATGAATCCTCCGCCTTATAATAATTTTCTTTAATACAATTGTATATTGAAGCATCCCAATGCAAAAAATTATCATTTTCAATCATCAAGTAAGGTTTGCTTACCTTACTGATTTTATAATCATCAGTACGTTCATAATTTTGAGATACTAATCCAATTGTATTATAGTAAATCTTATCATTTTGAAATAATCTAAAAATACTAATAAATAGCGATATGCTTAGAATACTTAAGCTACATAAAATTATAATCTGTTTCTTCATTTGTATTGTTTATAACGTTTTGACGGTATGTTTTTGTTACCGATTTCGTAGCACTGTCCTGTCGAGTTACACGAAAGTTTATTAGATGCAGAAACGCTGAAGCCCACGCTTTCACGGCAATAAAATATACCGCCTGTTAGCAACTGGCTTCCTTTACTGTGACTAATATTTATTATTGTCATTTTGGTTTCCTGTTTAGCAAACATTTATAAATCTTTTGTTGTTCCTTTTGTCGTTTGGGACTAAATGATGAAGATAAAATATCCTTTACTGTTATTGTGACAATTGGATTTTCTGAAAGTTTTTTAATATTTTCTTCCGATATATAAACCCAGAACCCTAATGTGCAACAATATCCAAAAGCATTATTCTGATATTCAACACTATCCAAAACAATTGTCGTATTGTCTGTAAGCTTAAGGTTCATTGTTCCTAAAGTTTTCAAAGTGCTATCTGAGAAAACAACTCTAGATGCAGCATTAAAAAACAAACGATATTTTGGTGAAACCGTTGTGTCTTTATAATTCATTATTTTCTGAATAAGTAAACTGTAATAATCACTTGTATTGGTCACTCCACCTACAGTTTCAATTCCCTTATCTTTTGTCCCCGAAATACAAGAACAACCCTGTCCATTTGAATAAACCGAAATAAACAATAAAAATATTACTATTGTAATTCGACCTAATTTTTTTCTCTGTTCATTTTTCATTTCTCTTGTTTTTATGCTAGTTGCTAACATCTGTGTAAACTTACAATTACGTTTATATTTCCATTATCCACCATGGAGT
>CAYSIN010000063.1:0-17378 GCA_964431135.1 uncultured Bacteroidales bacterium | reverse complement strand
ATAAACAACTTTGTGAAACTTGACAATTATATATCGGGATATGCAGGAAACATATATGTTTATATAATAGATAATGGCACTGGCACATTATACTACACCATTACCGACCACCTCGGCAGCATCCTCCATCTCCTTGATACCAACGGCAACCTCCTTGAACAAACCAACTATGACCCTTGTGACAGATACCGAGATTCTAATACATGGGAATATGATAACACTGCAAGCCTGAGTTTATTACTAAGAGGCTATACCGGGCATGAGCATTTGGATGCCTTTAAACTTATAAATATGAACGGCCGAATGTACGACCCCGTTGTCGGCAGGATGCTCTCGCCCGACCCGTTTATACAAGACCCTTCGGATAACCAAAACTTTAACCGGTATTCGTATTGTTTAAATAACCCCATGATGTATGCAGACCTAAGCGGATATATGACTTATGGTAGTGGCTATGGTTGTTTTGGTATTGGTAGCATTCATACTACTTATGGCAATCCTGCAAACGATATTAAGTTTCTTATAGACGGTATGAGCGTTTCAGCAAGGGAATTTGAAAATATGTTTAATTTTGTAATGGGTTTTGGTGGTTTTGGTGGTTTTGGTGGTTTTGGTGGTTTTGGTGATGGTGGTAGCATAGTAATAGAGGGAGGTGGAGTCGGATTTGGTGAATATGCAACGACGCTTCAGGATTATCAGGCAGCGCAAAACCTTTATCAGACACAGAATGCTCTTTACAATAGTACAGCATCTGCATATTTTAATTTAACTGGGAAAAAATTAATAAGAGGAGTACCTAAACCACATGAGTTTTTAATGAATTTACATTCAGGTAATTTACTTGGTGATATACTTTATTCGCCAGCAGCACCCAGTGTATATTCATATTATGTTTGGGGCAATGGTGGACCGGGAAATGATGACCCGCCACTACAAAATAATCTGGGGGGAAATACTAATGGAAGTTCATCTATACCTTCAACAACTATTAAAGTAACACATATTATAATTCCTTTTCAAAAATTTCAAATGGAAGCATACTCAACAAGTACTCATAAAGGTAATATTCCTCTTAATATAACTTATGATTTTAGATATCTTAAAAAACCTATAAGTTACGAACTTTCAACTCCTGTAGGGAATTATTCATTTGGAGAAGGATATTTTACATTTGGAAATGGACTGGTTTCATTTGGTGTTTCTGAAAATAAATATATAATTAACTTTTCGTGTCCTACAAGTACAAAATCTTCAATTGGGACAACCTATAAAATAGATAAAAATTTAATTAACACTTTTGCAAAAGTGTTAATTACATCTTTTGTTATATCATTTAATCCAGAAACCATATTTTATTTAGCGTATTAAAAATAATAATTATGAGTAAAAAAGCAACAAAATTTCTTTTTGCAGGTTTTATATCAACTATAGTTTGTTTTTTAATTTATGTATTTGTTGGAATTATTAAAAATAGCCATTCGCCTGACTGGCAAGCATATAAACAATACACTTATTTCTTTAAGGATTCTGTTAAAAATTACATTGACACTAATTTTTGCTGTAGTTTTGTAAAAAAAACAGATGTATATAATAACTTTAATTATAAACAAATTTTTAATATTATTATATGGGAATTTAAAAATACCGTTAGCTTGGTTCCAGAAAATGTAAAAATTAATCAAAATATTAATCTAAATGATGAAAAGTTTAACCCTGGTGAAATATTAAATAAAAATAGTGATTTAGAAATTGCCATAAAATCTGATTTTTCTTTTAATAATGCTATGAATTTAAATTTAGATTTTCAATCAAAAATTGAAAAAGAATTTAATTCAAATAAATATAAAGGTTTATATGGGTTAATAAATAAAGTATCATTAAGCAATGAATACAATGAACATCAAATATTATTTAATTATACAATGAGCAAAAAATATGCAATGATTATTTTTTATAAAGGGCATACAAGTTTTTTTATAATAATAATTGATTGTGAAAGACCATTTGATGAAAATATAATTAATATATTAAATTTAGAATAGCATTTTTTAATCACTGGCAATGTAAACGTCTTTTTATGTAAAAAATATATAATGAAATACATATATTGTTCATTTGTAAGTACCCCATTTTTCCCACAGTGCTAAATTAAACAATCCCTGTCTCGTCCTCGTTTGTAACGAGGATGTTCTCTTTTTTATTTGTTTCCTTAATCTCATCGCAAAATTAATTTTACCGAACCTTTTTTACCAATAAAATCACTGGCACTACTATACCTTCCATAACCGGGTTTGGATGAATATATTCAACTGCGTCGAGAGTGGGTAGCAAAGCGTATCGGGGGTTTATATTAACACCTGAAATTTTTAAGCAAAATCCTTATATATGTGAAAATAAAATGTTATCTTTGCAATAAATAAAAGTCCAATTGTTAATAAACAACTTTGTGAAACTTGACAATTATATATCGGGATATGCAGGAAACATATCTGTTTATATAATAGATAAGGGTAATGCAACTTTGTATTATACTATTGCCGACCATTTGGGAAGTTTAACTGAAATAACAGACCAACAGGGAATGCTCGTACAGCGTATGGAATACGATGCATGGGGGAACCGTTCATTACTTACGGACAATACCGGTATGGGTGATTATCTTTTTGACCGGGGTTATACCGGGCATGAGCATTTGGATGCCTTTAAACTTATAAATATGAACGGCCGAATGTACGACCCCGTTGTCGGCAGGATGCTCTCGCCCGACCCGTTTATACAAGACCCTTCGGATAACCAAAACTTTAACCGGTATTCGTATTGTTTAAATAACCCCATGATGTATGCAGACCCGACAGGTTATTATGGCGGAGGTAGTGGAGGAAATTCAGGTGGGAATGGTTACTATATTAACGGTATACCGGTTTCGCAATATATATTTAATGCATGGTATAATATAAATTTGCTTGACCCAAATAATTTTGCATTAGAGGGATACGGCAATGTTTTAAGTCAATATTCAATTAATCAAAGAGAGGTAAAGGAATATTACAGCAGATATGAAATGCTACAGAGGTTTTTAAGTGACCCTATTATGGCACAAAAACTTAAAGAATATAATAATTTGACAAATGGCTCTGCTACTCTTGAACCAGATCCTCCTTATAGTGCTTTAAATAATATAAGTGTTCATCCTTCTTTCAATGCAAGTGCATATTATGTGCATGGGAATCACTTGCCGGGAAATGATGACCCGCCACTACAAAATAATCTGGGGGGAAATACTAATACAACGAATACTGTACCTTCATTATTTAATTGGACAAATACTGGAGCAAATGCCGCAGCTTATGGAGCATATAAAGTAGGCGGAACATTCAGGCTGATGAAGAGTGGTAGTGTAAGTTTAGGGTGGTATAAATCAGGTTGGAGTACCGGAAACCAATATGTTAAGACAACCTATAGTTTATCAAAACTCGGGAAAGGTATTGGATATGGAACTTCATTTGTTGGTGCGGCTATAGGAGTCATAAATTTTGAATTATCTGATAAAAGTTGGGGAGATTATGGGCAATTGGGAATGTCCTTTTTATCATCAGGTTTAACATGTTTTCCTGCTACTACACTTGTTGGAATAGGATTAGGTGCTATTGATATTATTGGTGGGTTTAATGGTTTCTATAATTATCTTGATGAAAATCAACACTTATATAATAATACTGGTTTAATAATGATACCTAGTGGTATTATGGGAATTCCTACATTTTTTAAACTAAAATGATAATGAATCTATACTATTACTTGTTTTATAAGATATCCCGATTTTTAAACAAAAAGGGAAATAACGAATGGGGTGTGATGTACGCTTTTTCTTTGTTAATTGGATGTAATATTGGATTAATCTATATTAAAGTTTTACCTGTAACAAAGGAAAACTTTAATACAGGATTTAAAACTATTTTAATAGTCATTCTCATTGTATTGTTTATCATAAATTACATTCTATTTCTCCATAAAAATAAATACAAATATATAGTAAAGCGATATGAAAATGAGACATTGCGAAATAAAAATATAGGAAATTTTCTTGTAGTTACTTATGTCGTATTAACTTTTTTGTCAATATTTTTTATCTAATATTATCCCCCCCTGTTTCGTCCTCGTTTGTAACGAGGATGTTCTCTTTTTTATTTGTTCCCTTAATCTCATAGCAAATTTAATTTTACCGAACCTTTTTTACCAATAAATTCCCCATTGCACTACTATAAATATAACCTTCTTCATTACTAACTCTATACCTTCCATAACAGGGTTTTGATGAATATATTCAACTGCGTCGAGAGTGGGTAGCAAAGCGTATCGGGGGTTTATATTAACACCTGAAATTTTTAAGCAAAATCCTTATATATGTGAAAATAAAATGTTATCTTTGCAATAAATAAAAGTCCGATTTTTTATAAACAACCTTGTGGAACTTGACAATTATATATCGGGACCTGCAGGAAACATATCTGTTTATATAATAGATAAGGGTAATGCAACTTTGTATTATACCATTACCGACCATTTGGGCTCTATTGTTGCACTTATGGATGAGCAAGGAAACCTGGCAGAAAATGCAAGTTATGACCCTTGGGGTAGATACCGAAACCCAGATACATGGGAATATGATAATACTGCAAACCTGAGTATGCTGCATCGTGGATACACCGGACACGAAATGCTAAATGAGTTTGCATTAATAAATATGAACGGGAGAGTTTACGACCCCGTACTTGGTCGCATGCTAAGCCCCGATAGCTACGTGCAGACGCCGGACTTCACCCAGAGCTTCAACCGCTACAGCTACTGCCTGAATAATCCGCTGAAATATACGGATCCGGATGGGGAATTTATTTTTACAGCAATTTTAGCACCAATTGGATTAGCACCTTTAGGGGTAATACTTGATGCTGCATGTTGGGGTGGTGCTATTGATTTAGGGATTCAGGGGATAGAAATAGCAGCAGGAACAAGAGAAAATATTAATTGGGCACAAGTTGGAGGATCTGCAGTAGCAGGTGCAGTATTTGGCGGAATGGGACTTTTATCTCCAAGTTTTACAGTTAGTTCTACAAGTTTTATAAAGAATCTACCTACTTATTTAGAAAAAGCAGGCTGGGCAGGATTAACAAGAATAGCATCTTCCGGGACAGGTATGTTAGCAACCGATTTATTTGAAGGTGGTGGTATTGATTACTCTGGTGAAGATTATCTAAAAATAATGGGAACCGCAGGTGCATTTTCTTTTGGATTATCTTTTGCCGGTTCAATGTACGATTATGCTTCGTGGGATAGATTTTCAAATACAGACAAAATGGCAAAAATTCAAAATAAATTCGGTTCAAACGTTAAATATGACCCAACTACAAATTATTCTGGCTATTATAATCCAGGAAGCTCAGATGTGTATTTAGGACCATATGCACTTAATAAAGGAAAAGGTTATGCTTTTTCTTCTGCTCGGCATGAATTAAAACATTTTACTGATTACCAAAAGTATTTGGCTGGTAATTTAAAAGTGCCAACAAGACGTGGTTTTGTAAACCATTTTGAAATAAGAGCATATAAGATGGAAATGAGATACAATCGTGTTACATCTGGAAATTATCTTGATTATATAAATTATATTAAAAACAATCATGGATATAAAGGTTTTGGAACATTTCTTCCTAATCCATTTATGTATTACAATACAATATTTTAGCACTTAACATAAAGCAATTATGTGGCATCAGATAATTATATTAAACATGATTTGTCTTTTTGCAAGTTGTAAAACAAATAGCGTGTTTTTATCTGAAAGTAATGGTATTAAATTAACCATAAACACTCCAATTAATATAATTTCTGATTCAATAAATATTACCGTTTCTTTGGAGAATAATACAAATAGTGATTTTTATTTGCTTAATAGAAAAGAAGTTACTATTTCACAGAATACATGTGGATGGAATTTGGAAGTGCTATTTAAAGATACTATTCCAATGATATCTCCAATTCTTTGGTCTAAGATTAGCATACCAACGAAGAATGAGTATTTTCTTTTAAAAAGTGGTGATAAATATACTTTTAATTTTAATGTGAATTTTAATGAACTGGTTCGAATTCCTTCAATATTTGGTAGTAATAATGATGATTTCGGTGAATATAAAATGAAACTAAAATATAAAGACCCTTTTTGTATTGTAAAGGATGCTATAAAAGAGGAGTTTGAGAGTAATGAGTTAAAAGTGAATTTTAAAAAATGATTACATAAGAGCCTCGGAGCAATCCGGCTTTTGTTTTATAATGCAGATACATTTTTCTGAAAGAAATCTTTAAATTTCTTTTTGGTAAGGAAGGTATCCCCTGTCTCGTCCTCGTTTGCAACGAGGATGTTCTCTTTTTTATTTGTTTACTTAATCTCATCACAAAATTAATTTTACCGAACCTTTTTTACCAATAAAATCCCTGCGGCACTACTATAAATATAATCTTCTTCATTACTAACTCTATACATTCTATAACCAGGTTTTGATGAATATATTCAACTGTGTCGAGGGTGGGTAGCAAAGCGTATCTAGGGTTTATGTTAACACTTGAAATTTTTAAGCAAAATCCTTGCATTTTTAAAAACAAAATATTATTTTTACAACAAAATAAAAGTCCGATTTTTAATAAACAACCTTGTGGAATTTGACAGGTATGAAAATAATCTGTATGGTCAATCATTTTAAGGATAGTATTCACAAAGAACCTGTCTTTTATATGAAGCCTGATACATCGCTTTTGCGTAATAATGAACCTTTTTATATACCACCGTTTTCCAACGATATACATTACGGAATAGCGTTGGTATATAGAATTTGTAAGGTTGGAAAAAATATTTCATTGCGTTTTGCTCATCGTTATTATGATGCTATAGCATTAGGCATTGATTTTACTGCTTGTGATATATTGAAGCAATGTATTTCGCAGGGACTGCCATGGGAAATGGCAAAATCTTATGAAAATTCGTTGGCAATAAGTCCATTGATTGATAAAACCAACATGGATGATATAAAAAATATTTGTTTTTCATTAAGCATTAATGGAGAAAGCGTTCAGCATGGCGTTTCATCCAACATGATTTTTACTATGGAACAAATGGTTGTACTTGTATCGCAATATATGACTTTGAAAACAGGCGATTTGATTTGTATAGGCATTGACGAAGGAACAGACCGTGTAAAAAAAGATGATTATCTGGAAGCATTTATGGACGATAAAAAAATGTTGGGATTTTATATTCGTTAATTTCTTTGACTGGATTTGAGCATCATGGCTTTTTGATAATAATAGTTTGCCTTTGTTACATCTTTTTTTTGTGAAAAATATTTACTTAAAACCATAGCCCTGTCGTACGCTGTTGGATTGCGAGCAAAGGCTTTTTCCCAATAAATAACGGCGTGGGCTGTATCTTTTTTTAGCAAATAATAGTAACCCATAGAAACATACGGTATATCGGTAACGGAATCTTTTTGTAGCATCTTTTCGGCATAATACTTGGCACTGTCGGGCATGTTAATTTTGAAATAGGCATTAATAAGATTTTGCCATAATTTTGGAAAATTGTCATTTAATTCTAAGGCTTTAGCGTAAAAGGGAATACAAGCAGTATCGTTTTTCAACATTTCATAGCACTGTCCAATGTTGTAATTCAGTTCAAATACATCGGGTTTTATTTCATAACCCTTAAGCAAATAAGTAAGAGCCATTTCGGGCTGATGATAAAAATTGATATAAATGTTGGCAATATTGTTACATGCTTTTGCATTGTCCGAAAATAATTCCAGCGAACGATTGTAATAAAATATGACGCTGTCCAGTGATGGCTTTATCTCCTGTAAAGGATGCTGAAGTGGATTGTTTTGCATCACTCTGTCCATAATGGTTTGTGCCAGAATATCGTTTGCCTTGACAGATTTGTCAAGGTATTGAATATCGTGTGAAAAAAGGGTAATTTCATTCTTCCAATCACTGTTTCGAGTGATGGTTTTTAGAGAATATAAAGCCAGTATCCCAAAAAACACATACTTCCATGCTGGTTTTACAGATTTTATTGTCTGAGTATCAAAAGGAATTTTGGCTACATAAAACAGCAGCCCTACCGCTGCAATGGCAAATCCAATAGAGGGTCCGTGCAAAAAACGTTCAGCCACAATGCCATTTATCTCCATTAGATAATTGCAAAAAGGGAAAATACCTACATAATAAATCAATACACCAAAAACAAATATAGGATTCTTTTTCCAGAAACGAAAAATAAAGAATAACAGTAATAAATGAATGGCTACCGAAAACCAGACAATAAAATCGGAAAGTGTAACTATGGGCAATGTATATAGTCCGTAATAAAACAATAATGGATGAGGGAAAAGCAATAAACGAATATAATAAATCAATGTAAGGGCAGCCACAGAAAATCGTGAAGCCCAACTGTGGTCATAGCGTAATGGGTTTTCAAACGAAAAGAGTTCAATTTCATCTTTGGGTAATATCCACGAAGGGAATTTATACATCAGGTAGGTGGCTATCCACAAACCCGCTATTGAAAAGATGATGCGTAACCGAACTGTATCTGTAAACCATTTTTTAACCGAAAACAGTTCTTTCCAATTAGCCGTATCAGTGTATTTAAAAATAAAAATAACAGGTATCATAAGGGCAAACGAAATGGCACTTTGCTTGGTTAAGTATGAAAGACAAAATAAGATGACTGCAGAAATCAGTTTAATTATTTTACCTGTTTCAATATAAGTTAAAAAAATTAATGTAGCCCACACAGCAAACAGAAAGTACAATATTTCCTCCCTGTTTTTTAAACTGTCCACCACCTCGGTGTGAATAGGATGAAACATCCAGAGCAATAAAACTGCCCATATAAATATAATGCCTACATTTCCTTTGAAAATTCTTTTTAAAAGTAACAACGTTAAGAATACCATTAAGGCAAAAAGTAGTACATTTATAAAATGACTGATATGTGGATTTATACCAAACAACGAAACTTCTATAGCAAAAACTACTTTGGTTATAGGTCTATAGCCAAATTTTGCCTGTGAATTTTCAAAATAACGTGAGGTTAATATTTCTGGAATTGCCTTGATGCCTTGCATAACCTGAGTGTTGTTTTTTATTACAAACTCATCGTCCATGTTGTAGCGATTAGTAATGCTATTTCCATACAGTATGAATGATAAAATTAATATCAAAACAAAGGAATGTTTATTGTTTACTATCCATTTGGATGCAGACTTCTTATTATTTGTTTTTTTCTTTGTTTGATTACTTACCATTATTCATGAATTTTCAGGAACAAAAATAGTTATTTATTATTTATATATTTGCATAAAAAATTAATGCTTATGTCAGCCAAACATGAAGATTATATGAATGAAGCCGTCCGTTTATCAATTGAAAATATTGATAAGGGTGGCGGACCTTTTGGTGCTGTAATTGTAAAAGACGGGAAAATAATTGCCACAGGCGTTAACAGTGTTACCACCAATCATGACCCCACTGCACATGCCGAAATTAACGCCATTCGTAATGCTACTATGGTTTTAAACACATTCGACTTATCGGGATGCGATATATATACATCCTGTGAACCTTGTCCCATGTGTCTTGGTGCTATATACTGGTCGCATTTAGACCACGTATATTATGCCAATACTAAAGACGATGCTAAGCAAATAGATTTTGACGATGCATTTATTTATGATGAAATATTGCGTCCAATGGATAAGCGTCATAAACCTTTTATTCAGATAATGAGAAATGAAGCCCTGGCGGCATTTGAAAAATGGCAAAAGAAAGAAGACAAATTACCGTATTGAACCCTATCGTTCCTTTATCATTTTTTCAACAAGACGTACTGGATGTAGCACCGCAACTGTTGGGCAAATACATTGTTCGCAAGATAAAAAATGAATCCATCAGGCATATCGTTACCGAAGTAGAAGCATACAGAGGCGAAGAAGATTTGGCTTGTCATGCCAGCAAGGGCAAAACACCACGAACTCGCATTATGTATTTGAGTGGTGGACATATTTATGTTTATTTTGTTTACGGTATGTATTACATGTTGAATATTGTAACTGCCGAAGAAGAAAATCCACAAGCAATTTTAATTCGCGGCACAAACGAAGTATCTGGTCCGAGTCGCTTGACACGTGCCCTGCAAATAGATAAAACATTTAACGAAAAAAAATTAATGCCTGAAACAGGTTTGTGGATTGAAGAAAGTGGAATATCTTTGCCGTATAAAACAACTCCACGCATCGGTGTTAACTATGCCAAAGAGTGGAAAAATAAATTGTGGCGATATGTTGCATTATGACTTTGAACAAACAGAAATTATCCTATTACAGGACGACATTACCAAACTGCCAGTAGATGCTATTGTAAACGCAGCCAACTCATCGTTGCTGGGTGGCGGTGGCGTGGACGGTGCCATTCACCGATCAGCAGGCAAGCAATTACTCGAAGAGTGCAAAACACTTTTCGGGTGCAATACAGGTGATGCCAAAATAACAAAAGGCTATCAATTGCCTGCCAAATACGTTATTCATACCGTTGGACCTGTGTGGAATGATGGAAAATACAACGAAGACAACCTGCTAACATCGTGCTATCAAAAATCGTTAGAACTTGCCCTGTTACATAATATAAAAACAATAGCATTTCCCAATATCAGCACAGGCGTTTATCATTTCCCAAAAAACAGAGCTGCCATTATCGCTACACACACAGTAAAAACTTTTATCAAGGCACATCCTCATGCTTTTCAACAAATATATTTTGTAACTTTTGATGAAGAAAACTATTCGTTATACCAAAAACTGCTTCGAACAGCATGAACACACTCAAACATTATTTTTCGTTAATAAAATTTTCGCATACGGTTTTTGCACTGCCCTTTGCATTGATAGGAGCATGTCTTGGGTATCGCACTATGGCATTTGAACAGGTACCATGGGCACTGTTTGTATATGTTATTTTATGCATGTTTTTTGCTCGCAGCGCTGCCATGAGTTTTAATCGCTTTGCCGATGCCGACATCGATTCAAAAAATCCACGTACAGCACAGCGGGAAATACCCAAAGGCGTTTTCACAAGAAAACAGGTTTTATGGATGACCATTCTAAACTGCCTATTATTTATTTTAACAACTTATTTCATCAACCCGTTGGTTTTTTATTTATCACCCGTTGCATTGCTGGTTATTTTGAGTTATAGTTTTGCTAAACGTTTTACCTTTCTAACTCATTTCTGGCTTGGGTTATCGCTGTCGTTATCACCTATTGGAGCCTTTCTCGTATTTACAGGAAGTTTTCATTTTTTGCCATTCCCTTTTGCCTTTGTAGTATTGACGTGGGTTAGTGGATTTGATATTATTTATGCTACGCAGGATTTTTCTGTGGACCATTCATTGGGGCTGCATTCCGTGCCTTCTCACTTTGGCGTTGGCAACGCATTAATTATAGCAAAAATATTGCATACGTTATCCATTTCAACCGTCGTGGCTATTGGTTTTTTAATTCACTGGCACTGGATATACTGGATTGCTGTTGGTGTTTTTTCTCTTTTTATCATTCTTGAACATCGTATTTTGAATACAAAAAAAGAAAAATCGATAAATATGGCATTCGCTACCATGAACAGTTATGCAGGCATGGGTTATGGAATATTTGCCATTATAGCGTTGCTGCTTTCGTAATCTTTATATTCATTGTTCGTTATTTTGTGCAGAATAAAAATTTCAACAAGGCTATTATTATATCAAGTTGCATTCAAAGAGGTTATCATAATTTGCTAATGTGATAATTAGTTAATTAAATTATGTATTTTAATTTTGAAATTTGATATTTGTCTCGTCATTACTGACGAGATGATATTTTAATTTTGATATAATTCCCAAAATAATTAACCACAGACTAAACAGAGAAAAAAATGTTATCCATTCGTATTTATGCAAAAATCTTATACCAAAATGCATTCAAAGAGGTTATACTAATACCGACTTGCTAACAAGATAATTAAAACAATTCGCTTCGCTTTTGTTTTAAAACTGTTAGTCTGTCGGCATTAACCAAAACACGCAAACAAAATTTATTTCATTCTTTTGTTAGCGGTTTGGTATAAACTGCAAAAAATATTTTGTCAGTATAAAATACTTTATATAAATTTGCGTGGATTTAAAATTCTCTTGTATGATGAAAAAAATATTTTTCTTTTTTGGCATAACTTGTTGCCTTTTCAGTGTTTCGTGCAACAATAGTGGTAAAAACACCTTTGATACTAATGATTCCATTGTCGATTCTTCCAATCTGGTTAAATCGGAAGTTGTTTTTCAAGTACCTTCACCCGATGCATTCATATTTATGCTAAAATCTTCCAAAGCAACATTTGATGCATCCATTGTTCTTCCCCAAAATCAAACATACACAGAACCCTATAAACAAAAATTGATTCTGGGCGTATATGCAGCAGATATGGCATACCTTTCCACGTTTAACAAATTTCAAGAAACCGTTAAATACTTTAGCAAAGTTAAAAGTTTGAGTGACCAACTTGGATTAACCACTGCCATTGATAAGCAAACCTTTGACCGACTTGAAAAAAATATTACGAATGCCGATTCTATCAGTTTTATCACCGACAATTCGTTTTATAATATTATAGACCACCTTCAACAAAATGACGATGGTTATACGTTATCCCTAATTACCATAGGTGGATGGGTAGAAAGCATGCACATAGCCTGTCAACTGGCAGGAAAATACGATGAAAAAAATCCCATCGTTCAACGGATTGCTTCACAAAAACCCGTATTAAACAACATTATTGAAATGCTCAAAAAAAAGCAAAGCCAACCACAAATAAGCAATTTCTTAACTGCTTTCGAAAATCTTAAATCGCTCATGGATAAAATTACAGAGAAAAGGGAAAACGCTGATGTTGCCAAAAATGTAAAAACTAAAATAGTTATCGGTGCAAAAACCTTCTATTCCTTCGACCAGGATACATTCAATCAGTTCAAGGATGAAATTGAAAAATTAAGAAATGAAATTACAAAAACGGTTTAATATATCAGTCGTATGAAAAAAATATGGAGTTTTATTATAGCAATATTTCCGCTAATAAGCATAGCACAAAATTGCGGAGATTTTATGGGTATTCAGCGTAGCGGCATTACTTACCCATGGAAATATGATATACAATCAAAAAGTGGAAACTTTTATGCGGGTAAAAATTCAAAACTGAATATTATTTGCAACGAAGGAAAAGATTATAGAATATCTTTTCAAATTTCATCATCTATTATGGACAATATAACGATTAAAGTGGCTGATAATAGTGGTAAAGTTTATTATTCCACGGGTGTTGATGAATCAATGACCCAAAAACTTGACGCCATAAAAAAGGAGTTGGCTTCACTTCAAGAACAAAAAGCAAAAGCAAAATCGGCAAAAAAAATTGCTGAATTGGAATCTGCTATTAACAAACTGCTTTCAGAAATTACTAATCTTGAAAACGATATTCAAAATAAGCAATACATGCAAACATTCAATTTTGAATTTACCGCCGCCTCTACCGTTGAATTGGTAATTTCTGTCTCTGCCGATGAAAACTGCAATAGTAAAGGTTGCGTCAGCGTATTGGTTGCCAATAAACCTTCGCCCCAGTCGTCATTTTAAACGTTTTTATTCATCCAAAAAATTTGACCCTTGCGAATTTTATACCTCAAATGTAACTTAATAGGTTTATAATGCGTCTTATGATTAATAATTAAAAAAATAAAATATGAAAAATTTCTTTAAGTATGTGCTGGCTACTATTGTAGGTATTATATTGTTGAACATCGTAATGTTCTTAATATTTTTTGGCTTACTATCTACGATAACTCCTAAAAAAACGACAGAAAAAATTAATCCCAATTCCATTTTACATTTGAAACTGGATTATGCCATTCAGGAACGAACCGATGATAATCCGTTTAAATCGTTATCGTTGACCGATTTTAAAACAGAAAAAATGCTTGGCTTAAATGATATTCTTTTCAATATACACAAAGCAGCCAGCGACCCAAATATTAAAGCCATTTATTTGGATGTTACCACACTTGATGCCGGATTGGCAACCATTGAAGAAATTCATGATGCTCTTTTAAAATTTCGTGAAGAAAGTAAAAAACCCGTTATTGCCTACTCCAACTATTATACTCAACTCGGATATTATTTATGTTCTGCTGCCGACAAAATATATCTGAACCCGCAAGGCCAGATTGAATTTAAAGGATTGAGTTCACAAATACTTTTTTATAAAAACATGCTTCAAAAAATAGGCGTTGAGCCTGTTATTATTCGTCATGGAAAATTTAAAAGTGCCGTTGAGCCATTTATACTTGATAAGATGAGTCCGGAAAATAAGGAGCAAACCCTTACCTATGTAAAATCGATATGGGACCAAATTATTTCTGAAATAAGCAAACAACGCCAGATTCCTGTAGAGCGACTTAATGTTATTGCCGACAGTCTTTTACTGGAAAATGCCGATATCGCCTTAAAATATGGTTTTATAGACGGCATAAAGTATTACGATGAAATTTTAACAGAACTACAGCAATTAAGTGGTGATACGACTTCTAAAGATATTAAATGGGAAGAAATCAATCACTATGCCACCGTCCCGGCTAAATATGAACCGGGTAAAAAAGATAAAATTGCCGTGCTGTATGCAGTTGGACAAATTGATATGGGAAAAAGCAAAAATGATAATATTGGTGGTGATGATTTAGCCAAACAAATTCGAAAAATTCGTAAAGACAACAGTATAAAAGCATTGGTGTTTCGTGTCAACAGTCCCGGTGGTAGTGCGCTTGCATCGGAA
Organism: uncultured Bacteroidales bacterium; assembly: GCA_964431135.1. Lineage (GTDB taxonomy): Bacteria > Bacteroidota > Bacteroidia > Bacteroidales > GWA2-32-17 > Ch61. The sequence goes on along the minus strand of CAYSIN010000063.1, from coordinate 2,423 downwards.
GTTATTTGGCGTGAAATAACATTAACTAAAAAAGTAAAACCTGTTATAGTTAGTATGGGCGATGTGGCTGCCTCAGGCGGATATTACATTTCATGCCCAGCCGATGTAATTGTCGCTAATCCTACTACCATTACCGGTTCTATAGGTGTTTTTGGACTGTTGTGGAACGGACAAAAATTGTTAAATGATAAATTAGGACTTACTGTGGATGGTGTTCAAACCAATGAAAATGCTACGTTGGGCTCACCTTTTAGACCTATAAAACCTTATGAACAGCAAGTTATTCAACGGGGTGTAGAACAAATATATAGTGTTTTTGTAAACCATGTAGCCGAAGGACGTAAAAAAACAACCACCGAAGTGGACAGCATTGGACAGGGAAGAGTATGGAGTGGCGTAAATGCCATGCAAATAGGTCTTGTAGATGAATTTGGTGGCTTGGAACATGCCATTGACGTAGCAAAAGCAAAAGCAGGAATAAAAGGAAAAGCACGCATTGTAGAATACCCCGAAAAACTTCCATTTGTAGAACAGTTGATTAAGGAAATTCAAAATGGAATTGTAGATGCTATGCTAAAACAAGAATTTGGTCCTTTGAGTCATTTTGCAAAAAGTTACAAGGCATTGACGGGTATGAACGGTATTCAGGCACGCATGCCTTATGATATTTATTTTTATTAGTAAAATTTAACAATTACTTTACTTTACTTGTCTGATAAAGACATTACTTTTGAACTTTCTTTTTTTAAATTTAATTGATATGGAAAATAATATGATGAGCCAAATGCAGCAAATAAAACAAAAAATTGATTCCCTGCCCGAAGGAAGTTATTCCGCATCCCATCATTATTGGTGTATGACGTGCAAAAAGTTTTTTGTGCTGGACAAACCCGTTTGTCCATTTATGACAGGCATGTGCGTTAATACTCCCATTGCCGTTGAAAACATGCCTCCAGAAAATACCGAATCGCTTGAAAAATTTGGATTGTTCTACCCAAAAATTGCACAACATATTTTGAGTAACATCATAGAAAAAGATTTTTTTGAAACAGGGAAAAAACTGGCACAGGTTTATCTTGATTTTTTGCGAGAATGGCGTTTTAATCTAAGCAAGGAACAGCCATTGCAAACTATGAAAAGTTTTATTATCATTACTACCGGTTGCGAAATTGCCCAGCGCATCAACGAAAAGTCCGTTACCTTTGTACTGATGGATGCACAAAAAATATGGGATAAAAACAAAGTCAGCGAAATGTTGAAAGGTGCATTGGATTATTTATCGGGCATTCTGTCGTTTAAAAAGGAATTGAATATAGATTTTATTGATATTTTCGGACCACGCGAAATTGGAAAATATTATTGTTCCAAATGTGGCATGTTTTTCGAATTTGGCATTAAGCGTGAAACCATTACTTGTCCTTTAATGCCGCAGAAGTGCATGTTTGACCCGCAGCATATTGAAAAAGTTTCTTATTCGTCAGAAAAATTTGCCAAACAGTTTGAAATTGCTCCCGATATTTATAAGCGTCTTATTTCTTGTATCCCAAATAAAAAAGATTTTTCAGATACATTGAAGCAACTGTTACATGAATGGAAAATCACCGATAATTTTGATAGAATTATAGCCACGCTCATACCGACTTGCTAACAAAATATTAAAACCATACGCTTCGCTTTTGTTTTAAATCGGTTATCCGGTCGGAATTAACCAATGTAATATAAAACATTTTTTTGTTAGCGGTTTGGTATTATGTGCTCTGCTCATAATAGAAATTTAACACCAAGTTATAAACTTTTATTATTTCTTCTCACAAGTGACGCTATCGCTTAACACTTGCGAGAACTACGGTATAAACCCTCAAGGTTTTGCTTGGCTTTCTCTCCGGCTAAACCTTGAGGGTTTTCCCAAGTACACCCTAATCTTTCACATCAATCCTGCAAAATAATTCTGAATGCTGATTTTTTTTGGCTAAATGGATTTTTTTACGATATTTGTATAATAAAATGTAATAACGATATGCTCAGTTCCCCTCTCGTCCTTGTTTGTAACGAGGATGTTCTCTTTTTTATTTGTTCCCTTAATCTCATCGCAAATTTAATTTTACCGAACCTTTTTTACTTATAAATTCCCCGGCACTACTATAAATATAATCCTCTTCATTACTAACCATACCTTCCATAACCGGGTTTTGATGAATATATTCAACTGCGACGAGAGTGAGAATTTTTACGTATCATTTTTTACCGTGAAATTCTGTGTTCAATTTTTTTGTCGGTCGGTGGTGAAAAATTTTATTATTTGTAATCTATCATAATATCAATTATTTACATTGTTCATAACTTTTTATAAAATGTTAACGTTTTTTGTAACCTTTTATATATTGCATTCGTTAATTTGAATGTTTTATTATCTTAAAATTATA
>CAYSIN010000062.1:0-17434 GCA_964431135.1 uncultured Bacteroidales bacterium | reverse complement strand
AGAACATGAGAGGGTGCAATTGTTATACCGACTTGCTAACAAGTTCATTAAAACAATTCGCTTCGCTTTTGTTTTAAAACGGTTAGTCTGTCGGCATCTCGTCATTGCTGACGAGACAAAATTCATTTCATTCTTTTGTTAGCGGTTTGGTATTATATGAAGAAGTGGATGCATGGTGAGATTGCTTCGCTACGCTCGCAATGACGAGAGGGGGTAAATAGTTACTAAATTTTATAAATTCTAAAAATTATATTATTGTAAAACACAATATATACTTGATAAATAAGACATTATATTTATATAAATAAAATAATTTCATTTTTTTATAAGAATTTTTAACATTTTATTTCAAAATTAAAAAAAATATTATTACTTTTGCACCGTTAAAACTTTTAAAAATTTTATTATGAAAAATGTTGAATTTAATAACGAAGAACTGCAACAAATGCGTTCATTTTATGAAAAAGAATTGTATGAACTGGTCAGTAAATTTGAACATGTGAAAAATATTTTAAATAAATTGGGATATAAAACCAATATCGCACTTTCAAATCATAGACCATCAGAAATAGAAAATCAATTGTATGTAAACGGGATTACTGCAACTCCTCTTACAAAAGAGCCTAAACATAGAGGTAGAAAAAAAATTCAAGACAGAATGCAAAAAAATAAAAAAGATATTCAAAAATTGGCTGAATACGATAAGGATGTTAAAGAATATATAGATATTATGAATGACTCAAGCATTCCTGTAATAAAATTTAATACTTCAATACCTCTAAGTAAACGCGAAAAAAAATCTGTTACCGAAATAAAAATGGAAAATTATCGCAGAAATAAAAATATTTTATGGAGCAATTATGTTTATGATGTTATTAAACTAACAGGCTATCCTCTTACAGTAGATGAAATTCAAGACCGTTCTATAAAAGATTTGAATTTGAATAATGCAGAAAAAGAATCAGCAGCCTCTGCTATTCATTCATCCCTGTTTAGATTAAAACGGAATCAAAAAAGTATAAACAATTATGCCATCAAAGGAAGCAGAACTAGTTATTATGGCTTAACAGACTGGTACACCCAAGATGGTAAACTCTTAAAAAAATATATGCGTCCAGAATAGTTTTTAATCATTATAATAAAACTATATCTTGTGGTAATAAAAATAGTCTGATAAAAAATGTATCAGGCTATTTTTTTATTCAAATTATTATTCATATCTTTAAACCCAAAAAATTATCGTTATGAAGAAATTGTTTTTATTATCCTTAGGAACGTTAAGTTTTATATTTTCCAATGCTCAAATAACCTTTCAAAAAAGATATGGCATTGGTAACATGTTCGATTTTTTAACCTCTGTAGTTCAAAACACCGATAAAAGTTATTTGATGGCAGGATACAATATCAATTTGCTTGGATACGGTGTCAACCTTGTTAAAACAGACAGTACCGGTACAGTACTATGGGCTAAAACTTATCATAGCGGAAGTTTTTTATTGCCCTACAACGACTATTATCAACTGGGTAAATTAATCAAAACAGTCGATGGAGGTTATATTGCCTGTGGTACAAGAAAATCCGATTTTTTAATTATGAAATTAGATGCGAACGGAAATCTGACATGGGCAAAAGATTATAATAACGGCGGTACATGGCATTATTTACACTCCATAAAAGAAACCTCAGACGGTGGTTATATTGCCGTTGGAGAAATCAGACAAACAGCCAGCGACTCGCTCAATGCTTTTATTCTTAAAATTACCAGCAACGGTACATTGTCATGGGGTGGTACATGGAATAATAACGCTTACAATTCCGATGATGTATTTAATGATGTGGTAGAAGACCCCGGTAACGGGTACATTGCTGTTGGATATACTTCCGAGGTATTTGGTGCCGATACAACGTTAGATATTTTAACCATTAAACTTTCATCTACTGGTACCTTTACATGGGGATATACTATGGGTGATAATGGAAATGATGAATGTGCCAATTCCATTATTAAAAACAGTACTAACTTTTATCTTACAGGATATACCAGCCAAAGTGCATTAGGCAATGATGTATTTTTTATGGAAATGACCGGAAGTGGAACACAAAATTTTGTAAAAAAATACAGTTCCAGTTTGGTGAGTATGGGAATGAAAGTATTGCCCCTTACATCCGGTTATTCTATTCTTGCCAGCGACCTTTTCAGTTTTAATATTCAAAAAATTAATGTGGATGCTACCGGTAATTTTTTAAATGGGTATTCCTATTCGGGAAATTTTTCGTTTGCCATTAATGTGGACGGACAAAAGACGCAAGATGGCGGTTGGGTTATGGCAACCATGGGTAACGATTATTCCTATTATCTTTTTAAAGCCAATGCTACGGGAAGTACCGGATGTTATGAAAACACCTTTACTTCATCTACTACAACACTCAGTTTTACGCAAACAAGTTATAACGGTGTATATACTGCAGGTGCTTCAAGTGGTTCTCCATCGGTTACGGTTACAAGTTTTAGCATTGATACCATGATTACCGACTGTAATTTTGTTCCCTGTGATACACCCACTGTTACTATTTCACCAACCAATCCTACTATATGTTCCGGACAAAGTATAACCTTAACGGCCTCCGGTTCCAATGGTACTGGACCCTGTACCAGTTATTCATGGACAACAGGTCAATCTACTGCGGCTATCAATGTAAGTCCTTCATCAAGTACTACTTACACTGTGATTGGCTATGTAGGTTCATGCGCAAGTAAGCCCACCAGTGTAAATGTTACCGTAAATCAGACTCCTTCCGTTTCTATTAATGGTGATAATACTATTTGCAACGGTGAATCTACAACACTTACAGCCAGTGGGGCTACAACATATACTTGGACAGGCGGCAGTACTAATACCAGTATTACGGTTTCACCCAGTTCAACTCAAACGTATTGGGTAACGGGAACAACCAATAATTGCAGTAATACTGCAAGTTTTCAGGTAACAGTAAATGCACTACCCGATGCATCCATCAGTGGACCTATTTTTTCATGTGCAGGCGATACCATTACACTTACTGCCAATGGCGGAGACCAGTTCTCATGGTCAAATGGAAATACAAGTGCTTCCATTTCTGTTCATCCGACTACTTCCATATCTTACTCCGTAACAGTAACAAATACTTCTACCGGATGTTCGGCGACAGCCTCCCACAGCATAACTGTAAATCCAAAACCTGTTGTAACTATTACGGGTGATACCATTATTTGTGATGGCAACTCTACTACCATAACAGCCAGCGGAGCCAATACTTATCTCTGGTCAACCAACGAAACAACAAGCAGCATAACTGTTACTCCATCTTTAGGAACAACGTTGTATTATGTAACAGCAACCTTTACTACTACCGGATGCTTTTCGGTGAGACCCGTCTCTGTTCAGGTTGTTTCAGCACCAACTGCTCAAATAACAGGAACCAGCCCGATATGTCCCGGACAATCTACTACTTTAACAGCCAGTGGCGGAACATCTTATCATTGGAGTACTGGCAGTAACAACGCAAGCATTACTGTTTCCCCGTTAAGCGATTCGACCTATTATGTTACGGTATCCGCTGGAACATGCAGTTCAACTACAAGCATGACTGTCGTGATTAGTACACCTCCCAACGCTTCCATTTCAGGGTTAAACGCTATCTGTCAGGGTAATTCGGTTACACTTACTGCTTCCGGTGGAGATTCCTATTTATGGAACACCAGTGAGACTACTACCAGTATTAACCCAACTCCTACTACCACTACAACCTATTCTGTAACTGTTACCGATAATGCTACTCAATGTACGGCAACGGCTTCCCATCCTGTTACAGTTAATCTAAATCCTGTCGTTACATTCACAGGTGATACATCTCTTTGTGAAGGTGAATGTACAACCATTACAGCACAAGGTGGAAATCAATATACATGGGTAACAGGCGAAAATATAAATACCATTACCGTTTGTCCTCATTTAGGGCAAACCATTTATTATGTAACGGTAGTTAACACAACTACACAGTGTTTTTCTACCGATTCCATTCAAGTCAATGTATATCAAAAACCAACTGCGAATGCAGGTAATGATACTTCTATCTGCCAAGGTTCATCAGCACATTTATCTGCCAGTGGAGGTACATCTTACTTTTGGTTTCCAAGTACTGGGCTAAGCAGTCCTGCTATTGCAAACCCAACCGCTAATCCAACCGATACTACAACCTATCATGTTATTGTTACCAATACTTATAGTTGTAAAGATACCGACGTTGTTACGGTAAATGTTTCTAAAATTTATTCCTATGCCTTGCAATCAACTTCACCGAGTTGTTTTGGTATGAACGATGGCACAGCAAGCATTACTAACATTATTGGTGCTGGACCTTTTACCTATTTATGGAATGATGGACAAACAGGTAACACGGCTACCAATTTATCTGCTGGCATACATACCTTAACCGTTACAGATAAAATAGGATGTACCTATACTTATCAGGTTACGGTAACTCAGCCTGCTTCATTAACTGGAACTGCAGATATATCAAACGTTTCATGTTACAACGGAGCAAATGGTTCAATACATTTAAATATAACAGGCGGTACTACTCCCTATTCCTATTTATGGAATAATGGAAATCAAACTTCCTTTCCCACAAACCTGAATGTAGGCACATATTCCGTTACCATTACCGACTCACATAATTGCTCTTTGGTTTTGAACAACATTATTGTTGGTCAACCTGCATCTGCTTTAGCAGTATCTGAAGATTCAGTACAACATGCTTCGTGCTTTGGCAGTCATGATGGATTAATCATTGTTCATGGACATGGCGGTACTTCACCTTATCAATATTCTTGGTCAGATAGTACACATGCAAATTCCGTTGCGTTTCTGGCTGCTGGAAATTACACAGTTACTGTTTCTGATGACAACGGATGTATTGTAGTAGATACTGTAACTATTCTTCAACCCGAAGCAATTGTTATTCATTCTGAAATAACCAATGCTACCTGCACCGACGGCACCGATGGAAAAATAGTATTGATACTCACCGGTGGCAACCCACCCTATCAATACAACTGGTCAAACAATACTACATTGGCAACAGCAGAAAATTTACATGCGGGGACATATACTGTAACCGTTTCTGACCAATCCAATTGTACTGAAACAAATCCGTTTACTGTAAATGCCGATGATGCCGAATGCTTGAAAATTCCACAACTCATTACTACCAATGGGGATAATATTAACGACCTGTTTGAAATTCTTGGCATCCAATACTACCCAGAAGTTTCCATTGAGATATTTGACCGTTGGGGCGACAAAGTATTTTCATTTTCAGGTACTGGAACCGAGTATGCCAATCCTTCCAATCAGTGGGATGGTTCATATAAAGGTAAGAATGAATGTTCTCTATGCTCATACGTATATATAGTTAACGTCCATAATGGAAAAGACCCATATCAGGGTATTGTAACAGTAAAAAAATAATTCTTTAAGGATTACTTCATAAAAAATATGAAATCAGGAAACTTTATGTATTACGCCACAGGAAAGAGATTTTGAAGCACCGGTCACGGAAGTAAGAACATTGGGCATATTAAGCCACCGTAACAATCCAATAAAAGCAAAAATTAAGGCTTCTTTAAATTCAACTAACATCTTTGATGGAACAATTATTTCCACATCAACCTTTGACTGAATGCATGAAATCAGAAATTTATTATATGCTCCGCCACCTGTAATCAACATTTTTCCTTTATTAGAAATATTCTTCGCAATTTGTATGGCTATATGTTCATACACCGTAGTTAGTTTATCTTCAATGGTGCATGAATAGCGATATAATATGGGTAAAAAATTCTGCTCTACCCATTCTCTGCCAAGTGATTTAGGAAAAGGAGATACATAATAATCCAACTTATTTAATTCGTTCAGTAATTTATTGTTAATAGTTCCACGACAAGCAAGTTTCCCATCTGTATCAAATGCAAGATTACGCTGTGCAGCCAATTCGTTCAATACCATATTGGCAGGACAAACATCAAAGGCAATACGTTTGTTTTTCTTTTTGAATGAAATATTGGCTATACCACCCACATTAAGGCAATATTCGTAGTCGGCAAAAAGCAACTCATCGCCGATAGGCACAAGCGGTGCACCCTGTCCGCCAAAAGCAATATCAAGGGTACGAAAATCACTGATGGTCGTTATACCTGTTCTGGAAGCAATAAAAGCACCATCTCCCAACTGAAAATTAAAATGACGGGTTGGTTCATGAAAAACAGTATGCCCGTGTGAAGAAATAAAATCAGGTTGTATGTTTACTGTATGTATAAAATTAACAACACATTCGCCCAGATAAGTACCATATTCTTTATGCAATTTCAAAAAATCATACGCAGAAAGCGTTGGTGCAGTGGTCAGTTTCTTTTTCCATTGATGGGAATAAGGTATAGTTTTAGCATTCAATATAGCATAATGCCATCGATTGGTTTTGTAAAACTGACATAGTGCTATGTCAAGTCCATCTATGGATGTACCAGACATCAATCCTATAACCGTATATTTCATCATAAAGGCAATAGTTTCATGATTTATTCTTTTATAGAATTTCTATAGGCAGTTTGACAAAAAATGACGTTCCTTTATTAACTTCAGATTCAAACGCTATCGTTCCATGTAACAGGCTTACCAATTCTTTAACAATGCTTAATCCAAGCCCTAACCCTTTTATTGCATTTTTTTTCGCCGATTCTCCGCGATAAAAGGTCTCAAAAATATGGTCTATGTCCTTTGGAGATATGCCCACGCCCGTATCCTTAACAAAAAAGATAATGTTCCCATTTTCAATCATAAACCCTATTTCAATTTCCCCTTGCTGAGTATAATTAACTGCATTGGATAATAAATTTATTAATATCTGTTTCAACTTATTCTCGTCTGTTTTAATAAGAAAATTCTCATACGTATTATCATAAACTATTTTCAACGGTATATCGGGTTTTTGATTGTTAAATTGTCGCATCAGGATACATTCATTTATCAAATATGCAGGGTTTACAGTGTTCAACATTAATTTTTCTTTATGCGATTGAAGTTTAGAAACTTCTACGATATCATCGATGGTTTGCAACAGTTGACGGGCACTTTTAGCAATAATTTCTGAAAACTGTTTAATTTTTTCTTCGTTCGTTTCATTTTGCAATAAATCAGAAAAACCGACAATGGCGTTCATAGGTGTACGGATTTCGTGACTGAGGTTCGAAAGCAACAATGATTTAAACTGAGCGTTTGCTTCTGCTTTTTGATTGGCTTCATTCAGTTTGTTGTTCATTTCCTGTAGAATTTCGTATTGCGATTCAAGTTTTTGATTCATATCTGTTAACATTTGTATTCGCAGATTACGTTGTGTGATATCAATTCCTATCAACACAAATCCATTGTTAACCTTAGCATAATTTACTGTTTTGGAAACAAACCATAATACAAAATGTTTTTTATTGCTTTTGGTAGTAAACTCGCTTTCTATTTCTTCATAAACAAAATTATCTGATGGAAGTCTTTTTAAAAAATCCACAACATCGGTGTTTTCCGAAGATTGAAATAAAAAAGAACGTATATTTTTTTGCTTCAATTCTTCATCAGAAAATTCCGAACTCTTCGTAAAATACTGATTGGTTGAAGTAATCATATATTGAACATCTGTAAAGACCATATAAATATGATTGTTTTGAAATACTTGCTGAAGTATGTATTCTGTTTCTATAAGTTTTTCCTTTGCTTTACGGTTAAGCCAGTTTTTATGCTGATGAACCATGAGCATACCCAACAATACTGTTGCAGGAATATAAATAAAAAATAACGGAAGGCTGATGTGTTTTAATACCAACCATTCTTTTCCAGAAGGAAGAAAAACAACACACAACGCCATGATAAAGTGCACAAGTACACCCAGACATAATAATTCGATAACATATTTTTTTTGCTCCCACTGTGGACGAAAATATCGCCATAATAATCCGATGGCAGATGAAGTAAGAATAACAGCCAGCCCCATATACATGCCTTCACCACCCTGTATTATACGAACTGTTATAGCCGTGATGGCCGTTAATATAGTAGGAATAAAACCAAAAAACAATCCTGAAATAGAAAGCAATACTGAACGTAAATCAAAAAAAATAAATTTGGAATAATAGGCGGGATTGAACATAAGCACAGTTATAAATAACGAAAGAAGCAAACCAGCAAAGATTTTATTTTTCCACGATGGTTTTTCAAATTTTAGCCATATATAGTTATACAATAAAATAAAACACAACAAAATGACTACATTGTGCATTATTTCTATATAAAAAGATTTGTCCATTTACTTCACCCTAATAAATGTTCAAAAATACATGATTTCATTAAAAATAAAAAAAAATAACGAAATAAAAAACCTCATATCAGTAATAATTCAGAAAATCAAAAAAAGTAAAACTTCGTAATAAATATTTATAAACATCCATACTTTTTTTTCTTAAAAATACGTACCTTGCGGGGTTATTAATTAAAACAACATGATGGATATAGAAGTCATTCGTAAAGATTTCCCACTCCTGCATCAAAAGTCATATCAACGGACCATAGTATATTTTGACAATGCCGCTACTACACAAAAACCGCAAACAGTGATAGACACGACGCAGGAATTTTATTCAAAATACAATAGCAACATACATCGTGGAGTACACTTTTTAAGCGAAAAAATGACAGAGGCTTATGAAAATGCCCGTAAATCGGTAAAACAATTTATCAATGCCAAACATACGCATGAAATTATTTTTACCTCCGGTACTACCGAATCCATTAACCTTGTTGCTTTTTCGTTTGGCGAAGCTTTTATTCACGAAGGGGATGAAATAATAGTTTCTGAAATGGAGCATCACAGCAATCTTGTTCCATGGCAAATGCTTTGTCAACGAAAAAATGCCAAATTAAAATTTATTCCATTAACCTTTTCTGGCGAACTCGATTTGAATATACTTCCACGATTGATTACTGAAAAAACAAAACTCGTGGCTGTAAATCATGTGTCCAATAGTTTGGGAACGATTAATCCCATAAAACAAATTATTGATACGGTACACAAATATAAAATACCTGTGCTTATAGACGGTGCTCAGGGCATTCAACATCAACCGGTAGATGTACAAGCATTGGATTGTGATTTTTATGCTTTTTCTGGACATAAAATTTATGGTCCTACAGGAATAGGTATATTATATGGAAAAGAAAATTGGCTTGAACAAATGCCTCCATACAAGGGCGGTGGCGATATGGTTAAGGCTGGAAAAGTTACTATGGAAAAAGCCGAATATGCCGATTTGCCTTTTAAATTTGAAGCAGGTACTATCAATTTTATTGGTGCCGTAGGATTGGCTGCCGCCTTCAAATATCTTGAAAACATCGGTAGAGAAAATATTCTGACTTATGAAAAAGAATTGTATCAGTATGCTGTCAGTCATTTTCAATCTGTCGAAGGCATTCGTATTGTAGGTACTGCCCTTAATCGAACCAGCATTATTTCTTTTATATTAAATAAAATACATCCGTTCGATACGGGCATGATGCTTGACAAACTGGATATAGCCGTCAGAACAGGCAACCACTGTACTCAGCCCGTTATGAACTTTTTCGGCATAGACGGTACGGTTCGCATTTCATTGGCTTTTTACAATACCTATGAAGAAATTGATTATGCGATAGATTGTATAAACAAAGTTAAAAAACTTTTTGCATAATGGCTACCATAGAAGAAATTCAAAAAGAAATTGTTGCAGAATTTGAAGGCATAGGCGACGATTGGATGGATAAATACAATTATATAATTGAATTGGGAAAAAGTTTACCTCCATTAGACGAAAAATATCGCTTACCTGAAAATTTAATTCAGGGATGCCAATCGCAAGTATGGCTTGGTGTGGCATACGAAAATGGAAAATTGTTTTTTTTCGCCGATAGCGATGCCATTATTACCAAAGGAATGATTGCACTATTGTTGCGTGTTCTGTCAGGACAATCGCCCAACGATATTTATGAAGCCGATTTATGGTTTGTCGAAAAAATTGGTCTTTCATCTCATCTTTCTCCCACACGTTCCAACGGACTTTTGTCTATGATTAAGCAAATTAAAATGTATGCTTTGGCATATAAAACCAAATATAATGTATAACCATGATAAATAAAGACGATTTATCTGTCCAAATTGTCAACGCACTGAAAACAGTTTATGACCCTGAAATACCCGCCAATGTTTACGATTTGGGACTTATTTATAACGTTCAAATAGATGATAATGCCCATGTAGAAATAAAAATGACGCTTACCTCGCCGAATTGTCCTGTTGTTGATGGCATGCTTCAGGAAATTTATGATAAAGTGAAAGCCATTGATGGAGTTGCTTCCGTTATGCTAAATATTGTTTTTGAACCACCATGGAATCAAAATATGATGAGCGATGCTGCCAAACTTGACTTAGGAATGATTTAAGATATGAATATAAAAGTACTTCTGCTGATTTTTATCGCTTGTTTTTTTTATGCAGAAAAAATATTTTCTTCATCTCAATATGTAAGAATTGCCATAACACCTTCCTATCCTCACATTCAAGATACCATCTATGCCTCTATCGATGTAGATTCCATTATTTTTGATTTTTCAAAAGCAGATACGGCATATCATATTTTGCCTTTTTCGGACATGCCTTCAACTTCCTTTATAACCATTCATAACAATAAATCCATACTAATTTATTTGCCTCATCAACAAAAAGGAGTACATCAACTCAGTTTTGTAATTTCAAAAAATAATTCTGTAAATATAGTTAGTAAAACTATAGTAGTTCGAAACAAAACATGGTGGCTGTGGACTTTGTTCGGTATCATTGGAGGGCTTGGTTTATTTTTGTTTGGCATCAATTACATGAGCGATGGTTTTGTACGATTGATGGGACATAGATTACATGGTGTTATTCAGCGATTTTCAAAAACAGCCTTCGCATCTATAAATTCCGGCGTTTTTTTAACTACGGTTATGCAAAGCAGTTCGGCTGCCAGCATTTTCCTGATTAGATTAGCCGACAATGAACTTATTTCATTCAAGCAAACCATTGGAATAATTATAGGAGCGGCACTCGGAACCACTTTAACCATACAGATAATTGCACTGCAAATAAACTCTTATGCCTTATTTCTTATTGCCCTCGGTTTTATTTTCTCCTTTTTAACTCGGAAAAATGAACTTAAACTTTTTGGACAAATATTAACAGGCTTGGGATTGCTATATTTGGGCTTGCTTATTATGTCCAACGCCGCTTCGTCCATAAAATCTGTTGAAAGTATCTTACATTTTTTATCACAATTATCCAATCCTATATTGGGAATGCTCATCGGAATAGTGTTTACAGCGGTTACACAAAGCGCCAGTGCGTTTATCGGCTTGCTTATAATGTTAGGCAGCCTTAATTTACTTTCACTGGATGCATCCATTGCTCTGTTTATTGGTTCCAATATTGGCACATCGGTTCCTGTTCTTTTCGCCATGAAAAATGTTTCTACCGATGCTAAAAATGTGGCTTATTTTCATTTATTTTATAGAATTGCCGGTGCACTGCTCTTTATTTTTTGGATACCCGTTTTTTCTAAAATAGTAGTAGAAATATCCAATTTCATTGCTGGAGTGAACGTATCTATGCCACACTTAATCGCCAATGCCCATACCATTATGTATATTTTATTGACATTACTTGCTACTCCGTTAATACCTTGGATATATCGCCGTTATGCTAGCATGGTAAAAACGGAAAAGAAAAATAAAAGCACCATGCAGCCTAAATATTTGAATACACAAAGTTTAGATTCTCCATCTATTGCCATTATTCTTGCCAAAAAAGAAACCATGCATACGGCAAATGTAGTAAAACACATGGTAGAACAATTATTGCCACTCTTCCTGCAAAAGGATAAGAAAATACTCACCGAATTGGAAAAAACAGAAAAATATGTCAATCTGTTACAGGATAAAATTACGGAATACTTGCTTGAATTGAACAAAACTACTACGCAGGAAAAAATCATTAAGGAACTGTACGAATTATTGGCAATTATTAAAGAACTGGAAGAAATAGCCGATATAGTAGATACCAATCTCCTGCCAAAGGCAAGGTATTGGCTCGAAAATAATTTTGATTTCAGCGAACAGGGGAAAAATGAACTCATCGAATTTCATCGCCGCTGTTTAAATCAATTGTCATCGGTTATTGAGTTAATGGCAACTTTTAACGAACACAAGGCAAAAAAAATAAAAAAGAAAGAAACAGAAACCATACGCCTTGCTTTTGAACTCGAAAAAAGCCACTTTGCACGATTAATGGAACAAACCGATAAAACCCTTCAAAGCAGCAAAACGCATATAGAACTGTTGGGCATGATGCAAGCCATTTCGCGTCATGCTACACAAATTGTAGATATTTTGTATCATACTATTTAAAAACACCCTATCTTTGCTAACACTAAAATTTAAAAAATATGAAACAAATAAAATTAAACCTTGAAAATCTGGATGAAGTATTATCAGAGCAATTAAATGAGGCTCAAAAAGCAAAAGCCCAAACTGTTTTTTTGAAAAAACTATCAGAACTGGCACATCAGTATTATAAAGGCAAAATTATGACTCTACCTAAAGCACCTGTTCCTGGCTTTAACTGGTTTAATGTTTGGTACACACCCGGTGTATCTATGGTTTCCACAACTATACGCGACCACAACGATGCTTCTTTTGATTTATCAAACAGGGGCAATTTGGTTGGTGTTGTAAGCGATTCGACACGTGTATTGGGCGATGGCGACTGCACACCTCCGGGTGGTTTAGGTGTTATGGAAGGAAAAGCCTTTCTGATGAAATATCTGGGTGGCATAGATGCGGTAGCATTATGTATCAACAGTCGTAATAAAAACGGAAAACCAGACCCTGATAAAATTATTGATTTTGTAAAAATGGCTGAACCGAGTTTTGGTGCCATCAATTTGGAAGATATTTCACAACCTAACTGCTTCAAAGTGCTTGATGTACTTCGTGAAGAATGCAATATACCCGTATGGCACGATGATGCACAGGGAACAGCAAGCATTACTCTTGCAGGTGTTATTAATGCACTGCGATTGACCAACCGAAAAATGAGCGAAACCAATTTCGTACTTTTTGGTGCAGGTGCAGCCAATACTACCATCGCCCGCCTTCTTGTTGCCGATGGAGCCGACCCGAAACGGATGATTATTTTCGATTCTAAAGGTGCTTTACATAAAGGCAGAACAGAAATTCAGCAGGATACACGCTTTTATCGTAAATGGGAATTGTGCGAAACCACTAATCCTAAACAAATAAATTACATTGAAGAAGCCATGAAAGGAGCCGATGTACTGGTTTCTGTTTCAACACCAGGTCCCGATACCGTTAAACAGGAATGGATACGTTCCATGAATAAAAAATCTATTGTGTTTGCCTGTGCCAATCCGGTACCCGAAATATATCCGTATGCAGCCAAAGAAGCCGGTGCCTATATTGTTGCCACCGGTCGCGGTGATTTTCCCAATCAGGTTAATAATTCACTCGGATTCCCCGGTATTTTAAAAGGAGCATTGTTGGTGCGTGCACGAAAAATTACCGACAACATGGCTACGGCTGCTGCTCATTCACTTGCCAATTATGCCGAGAAAAAAGGCTTTCATCCTGATAAAATTGTTCCAACCATGGACGAAGCCGATGTTTTCCCTGTTGAAGCTGCAGATGTTGCCATACAGGCTATTAAAGACGGCGTTGCCCGTATAACCATGACTTGGGATGAAGCATATTCCAAAGCACTGACCGATATTTCAGAAGCACGCAACACTATTCAACACTTAACCGAACAGGGTTTTATTTCACAACCACCACAACAAATTATTGATGAAGCATTGGCATTCGCATTAAAATCTGTTAAATAATTTTACTTGCCTGACCATGAAAAACAGGCTTTATTTTATATTTAGAAACGATATAAACTCTTTTTAACCATGAATAACACTCATCCATTGGTAACTATACCCATGAAAAAAATAAAATTATTGGATGGTAATTATTTATATGGTATAAAAGCACGCATTTTCAATCAGTCAGGCTACATGATTATCGATACGGGAGCATTGTTTAACGTTTTGGATGATTCATTAACGAATTATGAGTATAAGGCGATTCCTTTCATAAATGATGACGAATTAAAAGTTGCAGGCATTTCATCAGAAGAAATTTCAAATGTTATTATACGCGATGTTGGTAACATTTTTCTTTCTCGAAACAAGTATTATCTCGGATATACCACCATTCTTCCCTTGTTACATATAAAAGAAAAATTTGAAGAAAAATATTCCATTTTGGGATTATTGGGAAATAATTTTTTCAAAGAACACAACGCTATCATTAATTACCATGCTGAAACAATAAAAGTAAATAAGGGCATCTAGTCTCGTTATACATGACGAGACCATACGAAGTAAAATAATTGAATTAATACTTTATTCACTGTCAAAGCAATTATTTTAATTCTACTGCCCCTTCACGGGTAACTTCAACTTTTCCGCCAGTACAATCTACAATAGCCGAAGCAACAAGATTACCAAAACCACCATCAATAACCAAATCTACCATATCACTATACTTTTCATGAATAAGTTCCGGGTCTGTCATATATTCTATAATGTCATCGTCTTCAATAACAGATGTGGTAAAAATTGGGTTGCCAAGTTCATACACAATGCTTCGAGCAATATTGTTGTCGGGGATACGTATGCCTATGGTTTTTTTCTTGTTCATTTTAAGCATCTTTGGTACATTGGTATTGGCTTCAAGAATAAAAGTAAAAGGCCCTGGTAAATTTCGTTTTAGCAATTTAAAAAGTTCATTATCGAGTGGATTGGTGTAATTGCTTATTTGACTTAAATCATAAAATATTAAACTGAAATGAGCTTTTTGTGGGTCTAAATGTTTTATTTGTGCAATACGTTCCAACGCCTTTGAAGAAAAAATATTACATCCAAAGGCATATACAGAATCGGTAGGATAAATAATAACCCCATCATTTTTCAATACATCTACGGCCTTTTTAATTTCCTTGATATTGGGATTCTCATTATATATACGGATAAACATAATTTTTTTTGGCAAAATTACTTCATTCTTCATTCAATTGCAAAAACAGGAATCTCATTGTAGTGAAATTAACCCACTCATTCATAACGCAGATTAAAAGTCATGTTATACCTTGCTTTCAATATCACGTTAAAAAAAATTTACAGTTCGCCATTTTCAATCCTAACGACAATTTCCTCTATGTACTTATCTTCGCCTTTTGAATCAAATTCATCTTTCAGATTTTCTCCAAACAGACGTGCTATTTGCTGATAAAAAAAAGCATTAAAAGAACCTTTTAATTCCTTAATAAGTTCGTACGACGTTTTTCCTGTTTCACGGTCAATTAGTTTTATCAACAACCTGCCTTGGGTCATAGTTAAATTTCTTATTTCTTGCTCAAAATCTTTTCTTAATTGCTTTTCAGCAATCTTCAAAAATTCATTTTTTTCTTCCTGTGTGTTCAATTTCTGCATTTGCATTTGTATCAATGTCCATTTAGTTTGGGCAAATTTAGCATAAGGCAATACAATTTTAATATTTCTTACCAGTTTGGAATACCGTGCAGCTTCCCATTTATTATTAAATATACGGGGTGGAAAAACAGTGATTTCTCGCAAATATATGAGTGGCATGGTATCACCATTTACAATAGTTGCATATACAAGATATCCTTCTGGAGTATGTTCGGGGGTTGTTTCCTGTGCTAGCATCTTTAAAGAGACCAATAAATAAAATAATACTATGATGGGGGTACAGAACCGCATAACATGTTAAAAACAAACAACAACTATACCTAAATTATAACTTTTTTTACCAACTCGGCTGCTTCTTGAAGTGTAACAGCCGTATATACTTTTAATCCCGCATGGTCAATCATTGTTTTTGCTTTTTCGGCATTGGTACCTTGCAAGCGAACTATTATGGGTATAGAAATATTTCCTATATTATGATATGCTTCAATAATACCTTCGGCTACTCTGTCGCAACGAACAATTCCGCCAAAAATATTAATCAGTATTGCTTTTACCATGGGGTCTTTGGTAATAATTTTAAAACCTGCTTCTACGGTTTTGGCACTGGCACTGCCACCAACATCAAGGAAATTGGCAGGTTCACCACCCGAAAGTTTTACAATATCCATAGTAGCCATAGCCAAGCCAGCACCATTTACCATACAACCCACATTTCCATCTAACTTTACAAAGTTTAAATTATAATTGGATGCTTCTACTTCAGCAGGGTCTTCTTCATATATATCACGCAATTCAATAAATTCGGGATGACGGAACAAAGCATTGTCGTCAATAGTCATTTTGGCATCGGCTGCATATATTTTATCGTCCGATGTTTTTACCATGGGGTTAATTTCTATTAAGGTAGCATCGGTATAAATATAGGTCTTATACAAGGCTTTCAAAAATGGTATCATGTTTTTATAGGCAGCATCTTTCAAGCCTAAATTAAAAGCAATGCGACGTGCATTAAAATCGGTTAAACCCAAATGGGGGTCTATTTTTTCCTTAAATATTTTTTCAGGACTTTTGGCAGAAACTTCTTCTATATCCATACCACCTTCGGGTGAATATACCAATACTAATTCGCTGGATGTACGGTCTAACAATAAACTAACATAAAATTCCTTTACTTCACTGGGACCGGGATAATAAATGCCCTGCTCTACATATACTTTTCTTACCAGTTTACCTTGTGGCCCGGTTTGATGAGTAATTAATGTCATTCCTAACAATTGTTGTACAAAATGACAAACCTCTTCATTGCTTTTGGCAATTTTTACTCCACCACCCTTCCCTCTTCCTCCTGCATGTATTTGAGCTTTTACTGCAAATACATTCGTGTTGGCTTCCTTATGAACACGTTCTGCTATGGTTTCGGTATTATCCAGATTAGATAACATATAACCTACAGGAACTGTAACACCATATTTTTTTAACAAAGATTTTGACTGATACTCATGTAAATTCATAAATACTATTTTTTTTTATTTTGCGAAATTAGAGATTTTTTTTCTTTCTTTTAACATTTATGATATAAAAATTTTAGGTAACTATTCACCCCGTCATTGCGAGGGAGGAACGCACGAAGCAATCTCAAGAAAATAGTCAATGAAACGAGGAGGAGCCATATATATCATGACAAATAATACCAAACCGCTAACAAAAGAATGAAATGAATTTTGTCCCGTC
>CAYSIN010000061.1:0-17646 GCA_964431135.1 uncultured Bacteroidales bacterium | reverse complement strand
CAGCATTTCTTTTTCTAACGGTTATTGTTTCTTCGTCTAAATCAATGATTATATGTCATGGATTCACAACGTGTGCACCTTTGCCATTCATAATAAGTGCATTTGCGGATGATGATGTTTCAAATTTCATATTTATACTATTTTAAATTGTACAATTCAATTAAATTGAATCTAAAGTCATTCAATTTCTTCCAATCTTCTGCTGTTTCCATTTTGCCATCGAAATTCTTAAGATGCTCAATTATTAGTTGTCTAATACGTAAATAATTTGGATGCTTCGCTATTGATTTATAAACAGAATTTGATAAAAGGTTTGGTTCTTTACCCAAACTTAATGAAACTATTGACTCAACAATTGTTTCACTCAATTCTTTGATTTTCTTTTCATTTGTTTCCATATTCGTTGATTTAAATTTGTGTAGATTATAAAAAACTTAAAATTGCCAAGATTACTGATAGCAAACCTAAAAAAAGTGAAATTAAGGATATTCTTGTAGCGTAACTTGGATTAAAGATGTAAAATGCAAAGAAGCAAAAAATATCTCTTGAAATTTTCAAATTGGCATTGTCAGTTTGTGAAATCTTTAATAGAATCAAGTCTTTTCTCAGCAGTCCGACTTCGTTTTTTTTTGTTGTACCTAATTTTATGTTTCGATTACCAGAAATTGCTTTTCTATATATTGATTTTGTTTTTTTACGATTGTTTTCTTCATAAAAGTTAGTAATCCTAATAATTCTGCGATTTTTATGATATGATTTATTTTCTAAAAAACATTTATCATCATAATCATATTTACTTTCGCCATCTTCAAGGTAAATATAATTTTCAGTATCATAATTGCCTGATTGTGGTTGGTTTTTAATGATTTTTATTTTCATATCAAATGGTTTCTCAAATAATCGAAAATCTTTTTTGATTTCATCTTTACCTACATAGATAAAATTCAAATAGTTTAGAAATTTAATGACACTTTTGTTTGTATTTTGTACCGTGGTTTGTATTTTTTTAGAAGGAAACAAAATAAATATTTGTGATACAAATATTTTTGTCAATTCAAAATAAGATTTTATTAGAAAAGTATCGTGCCTACTAAAACTACCGTGTAATTCAATTATTCCTTTAAAATATAAATCGGTTATCCTATAAAAACCAACAACCGATTCGTTATGGTATATGTAATAAAAGTAATCAAGTTCTGTTGCTTCAAGTTTGCCATACGGAGGGAAACTCTTTAAATTATCTTCAATGGTAAAATGTTTTTCTATGTCAATAGGATTATTGCCACAATAATTTATATACAAATCATTATGCTGTACCTTTAGGGTTTTTATTTTTTTTTCAATTTTATCTTTTCTTTTTAATTTCATACTCAAATATTTGAGCGATTGCGGCAGAAATAGGTAATTTCGCTTCTTCTTCTAACCACATCCATTGACCATTTGTGTTACATTCTAAAAATATATAATTGCCATTCTTATCAACAATAAAGTCAAAACAACCAAAGTTCAAATTAAAATGTTGTAAGAATAATAAGCATTTCATTTCTATCTCTTGAGGGATTTCTGTTTTAGTGAAGGTAATGCCATTGTCAACAACCTTACCTTCATCTTGATAGGCTTGTGCCTAACGGTACGCATGCAAACACTGTGCAATTTACGTCAAACTTTTTGATACACCAAGAACTTTTATTGCATTGTACTTGCACGCTGTTATGGGTAAGTTTATTTGAAGTACAACCAATCAATGTATTACTCAATTATTTAATACTCTCTTAGTTATTCTTCTTCAGATGACATATATTTTTATTGTATAAATTTATTAGTACGATTTCTTTTGCACTTACAGATACAATCTCATATTTTGCAGAACCCCATTTAGCAAATGTTTTAGTATCATCAAGTATTAATGATTTGCCATCTAAATACCACTTACCTCTTGCTTCATTGGTACGGGCAGGGTTTATATATTTGAATTCATCATCAATTAAATAGAAAGTATAAACACCAGATTCAAATGTCCAAGAACCGTCAAAGTCTTCCTTTTTGTAACTACCTTTTACATCTTGATTCTTTGTTGGCACATCCTCATTAATACTTGATTCACTAAAATTCACACCTATGTTTTTTGCACATTGATTAATCATCGCATCTTGAATACGTTTTAATTCAATATCTATTTTTGACTGAAGTTCTTTTTTGGTATATTTTTTTGTAACTTCATCTAAGCAACAAAGTGAAATACTTTCTTTTTGATCTTTTGTCAGATTTTTATACTTAACTAAAGCATTTAAATAGTCATCGTAAATGCTACTTCTATCTTCTTTAGTCCATTCTGTACTTTGTGAAAAACACGATACAGAAAAAGCAAAAAAACTTATTAATAAAAATGTTTTCATAACGATTTAATTTAATTTTTTCTTACTCTTTTGGCTTTTCAGTTTTGCCCCGTTTTTTTAAAAGTGGTTGCTGGTCTCCACTTCTACTTTTGTCATTATTTGAAGTCAAGAACTGTCAAGCCAAAATTTTGTTGGCTCTCTTGTCTGTCCGCTATGTTTATTTAACTTGCCCATAACATCTGTGTAAACTTACCATTACGTTTATATCTGCATTATCCATAGTGGAGTTGTTTTGATAAATGCTGTTCATGTGAGCAATATTGAATATGTGTCTTAAATAGTTCATTTTGTAACTCCGTATATAAATTTACATACACAAAGGTATAACTTTTTTTTCATATCACCAAATTTTATTTAAAAAAAGTTTTCAACATTCATTTGTTAGCGGTTTGGTATGAAAATTTATTAATTATGGGGAATATCAGTTTTGTGCAGTGGGTAAAAAATAAAAAAACTCGGGTCAGCATGTAGGTCGGCTTTATGGTCTTGTCAATATTTCTTTTTTTCTGTCCTTTCACAATGGATTACTTTCTATTTTAGTCCTGTCGTCTGTCTTTTTACACTTGTTGCTAACGGTTACATGTATGAAACGTTGGGGATTGCGGGCTGCGCCACTATCCACTGACACGAACACTGATCCTGGGAAGGAGTTTTGAATTAACAATCTAAAACCCAATGTTTTATACACGATGTTGGGTGCTGACCTAATTATGAAAAAGTCATAAAGACAGTCGAACTATTCTCATTGATATTGTTTATTTCTTTGCAAATCTCACCAAAAATCCTAATGGATTCATCTCGTTGCAATTCCTCATCATTTACAATGTTATCTTTAATAGTTGAATCTTCTATGTGAAATTTTTCAATTTCCTTGAAGATAATTGTAAAATCCTTTTTTTCTTGTTTTTCCATTTTTCAATTTTTAAAAGACCACTTTTAAACCTGTTTGTGCCTCAAGTTGTAATCTCATTGGCGTTAAATTTGTTTGTGTCCCACAGTTTGGACAAATAAAATTGTCATCTTTAGGATAAGGAACGGAAGACGGTTCTAATTTAGTATTTTTATCTAAGTTTAATTGAATTTTATATTTTGTTGCACATTTGGGACATATAAAATCTGCATGAGCAGCTTGAGCTTTGCTGTTTTTAGGAATTGGAATAACTGGAAACGCAGCCTGACTAATAGATTGATAAATTTGTGAATAATATGTTTCAAATACTTTATAAATTCCAGTTAAATCAAAAGTCATTCTTAGTAAGGTGAAGTAACGTTCAATTGCATCGTTCAATTCAGGATTTTTTGAATAATCATATACCTGCAATCTCATTTTCTGAAAGTCATTAATTCTTATAGATCTTCCATGTGTTAACCAATCTGAATGCTTACATAATTTACTTGCTATTTCTTCAGCACGTTCTTTTTTTTCTTGCTGTGTTACTATTTTACCAGTAGAACTATGTTTATCCCAATATTTAAACTTATATTTTGTCAACCAATTTGTCACAAGTGTTTTGGCAAAGTTTTGTGCATTCTCAAAATGTTGAATTTCTCCTGGAGAAATGTTTTGAAGCATTGGTATATATGCTGGATTTAATTTTCCTGTATCAACTACTTCTTTTTTAATCTTTTCTAAACCGTCCAAAAAGGCATCTGCTGAGAAGCGTTTACCATTGGTTACAACTTGTGCATCTATAGGTCCTAATGCTGAAGAATTACCCATAAGGATTTCATCTCCAGCCATTGAAAATATTGTTCCTGCACTTTTTGCTATTCCTGGAATAATAATACCAACCTTTTCATGTTTTGCACGAATTAACTCCACCATGTCTTCAACTGTCTCTGCTATTCCACCAGATGTCTCAATTATAATGTCAATTTCATTAGTTTTTATATAAGTAAGTTGGTCTTTAAAAGGAAGTAAATCAGAAGGTAATATTGATATTGGGGCAGTTCCTTTATTTACATCACTTGCATATACAATAATATCCCTATTTCGAATCTTAGATATACGTTTTAACTGTTTTTTTCTTTCAGTAGATATTTGGTCGAAAGTTAACCTACGATTAATATACTCTGTGTATATTCCCATAATTTTATTTTTTCAAATTTACAAAAACTTTTTAAGTTACCAATTTCAATTTAAAGGCTTGCATACAACGGTCGAGGCTATATGCAGTAAGGGATTGCGGGCTACTTTTCTGTCCGCTTACACCGAAGTTTGAGCGGAGCAGAATGCTTGAATTACCACTGAAACCCTTATTGCATATAGCCTTTGTTACCACACGTAATTCTTTCAATGTCATTACTTTTTCTTAAATATCTCTTCTAAAATCTTTACAACCAAAATTGTCCCACCAACAAAAAGGGTTGCTGTTCCAATTCCTGCTAAAATATTTTTTAAATTTTCATTGTCAGGATTTCGTAAAGATAAAGTTTTTGTTTTTGTGTCAATTATAATCCCTAATGGATTCATTATATCCATTCCTATTATGGGACGAGTTTCTTTGTCACTAACGGGAACAACCAATTTTCCCCCAATATCATTAAACATTGGAAATTTAACGATTACAGCACCAAGTGGCAATAAACTAACTTGATTATTAACTCCGACAATTTGCATTTCATCATTAGTTTTCCAAGCCCCAATTTGTCGAGCAAGGTCAAGCGGTATCATTGAAATTGATGCACCTGTATCAATAAGTGAGTCTACTGTCAACTCTCCGAATTTTCCTTTAAATCTAATAGGTTTAGTAATGTCCATATAATTAAGATTTTATTTGTTAAAATGGTTGATTTCGTAATAAAATTAATCCAATCACATACAATATTGCAAATAAGGTTATTGGTCCAACAATAATAGCAATTACACTAGCCTTAAAATTGAGCCATTTTGTATTTGGTCTTAATTTCTGTATCAAATATCTCGTAATGAAAAAAAGAATAGTCATAGATATTAGAATTAAAATGTAAACAATCGAATTCATTCCAATCGCTACATTCCAAATTTTATTTATAAAATATTCTATTCTGTCCATAGACTATCGCTGTCTTTTTATTATGTGTGGTAACATCTGTGTAAACTTACAATTACGTTTATATTTTCATTATCCACAGTGGAGTTGTTTGATAAATGCTGTTCATGTGAGTAATATTGAATATGTGTCTCAAATAGTTCATTTTATAATTCCGTATATAAATTTACACACACAAAGGTATAACTTTTTTTCATATCACCAAATTTTATTTAAAAAAAGTTTTCAACATTCATTTGTTAGCGGTTTGGTATTAGGAAAAATTCCGTCTCGTCAGTAATGACGAGATGAGTTTTTAAGGGACGACTAATTCTGTTTTTTTGTAAGTGGACGGAACTGATTTTTACTGAAAATCGAGGTCCAATTGTTCTTTTATTTCGCCTAAGGCAGGATATTTTTGAATAAAATAGGCATATTTTTCTTTGGAAGTATAGGGCTTTATTGTTTTAATTTCTTCATCGGTTAATTCAATTTTTATTATAATATTTTTGTTTTGGAGTGTTTGTTTTAAAAAGAAAAGTAATTCATCATGAATTTTTCGAAGATCAAGTTCCTGCGATTTATTTAACACTTTTAAAACACAAGTCTTATCGTCCCAATATACATATTGAGGATATTGAGTAAAAAAATTTTTTAATCGAACATCGTTAAGTTTATGGTTTAAAAAAGCATTCCATGCTTGCTGAGCCATTTCGAGAGTAAAATCCTTCTCGGCATTAATTTCCTGCGAAACAGGGTTTATTTTGGATTTAATTTCCAAATTTTGTTGAAGTTTTTGTTTGATAGAAAAACTAGATAAATGTGTTACAGGGTTATTAGAAGATGCGGTTGATGTCGAATTTTCGTTATTGATAGAAGTCTTTGCCACTGGTTCTGATACAGAATTTTGATTTACATCCGTTTGTTTGGAATATTCTTTGGAAGTAACGGACGATGGCTCTTTGCTTTCATTTGTGGATAGGGGAGTGGATGCACTATTTTTTTGTTTTTGGATATTTGAAATTTTGTACAACATCAGTTCAACGAGAAAACGTTTGTTGTAACTTGTTCGGTATTGTTGTTCCGTGTCGTTGGTTATTTGGAGTGCTTCAAAAAGGAACTCGTCTGTACATTGCATAGATTGCTGTGCATAACGTGTTGATACGTTTTCGCTAACTTCCAGCAAAGGGATAGTATTTTTGTCCTTGCAAAGCATTAGGTTACGAAAATGCTCTCCCAGTCCCATAATAAAATATTGTGCATCGAAACCATTAAACAATATCTCGTTAAAAATTAAAAGTGTTTCGGGAGCATTACCGTTCAAAAAGGCTTGTGTCAGACGGAAATAATATTCATAATCCAGAACATTCAAATTACGAATTACTTTTTCATACGTAAGTTCATTTTCGCAAAAACTGTTCATCTGGTCAAAAATGGAAAGTGCATCGCGCATACTACCATCTGCTTTTTGAGCAATAGTAATCAATGCCTGATGTTCAGCATGAATATCTTCCTGTTGTGCAATATATTCAAGTTGATGAACGATATCGCTCAGTTGAATACGTCTAAAATCAAATATTTGACAACGCGATAAAATGGTAGGAATGATTTTATGTTTTTCGGTGGTAGCCATAATAAAAATAGCATGACTGGGTGGTTCTTCCAGTGTTTTAAGAAAAGCATTGAACGCATCTTTGGAAAGCATGTGCACTTCGTCAATGATGAAAACACTGTACTTGCCAAGTTGAGGCGGTATTCTAACCTGATTAATCAGTTCACGAATAGAATCAACGCTATTGTTGGATGCCGCATCCAGTTCATGAATATTGAAGAGTGCATTTTTGTTAAAATTAATACATGATTCACATTGGTTGCATGGTTCAAAATCTTCGGTGGGATGAAAACAGTTGATTGCTTTGGCAAAAATACGAGCACAGGTAGTTTTTCCTACACCACGAGGTCCACAAAATAAATATGAATGTGCCAGATGTTTGTTTTTAATTGAATTTTTGAGTGTAGTGGTAATAATTTCCTGTCCTACTACAGTTTTAAAAGTAGAGGGACGGTACTTTCTTGCTGAAACAATAAATTCGCTCATAATTTAATTCATAATACCGTTAAGAATAAAATTAGTTATTTCCCACGTTGCAGAACTGCTTGTAGTTGAGGTATATTTAAAAGCAATATGAACATTAGTACCTGCAATGGCAGATAAATCAATAATTCCCGATGGTGTTGAAGTCCAATTTCCTGGTGATAATGCAAATCCTGTAATTTCAGTCCAATTGGCTAATGTTGGGTCGCCACTGGTATAATTTACGGAATAATAAAGTTTAAGCGAACCGTCACCCACTGTACCAAAATTTTCACTGGTAACAAAACTCAATTTTTCGTTTGTATAATTATCAAAATTAACAGAGGGAGATATCAACCAATCTTCATTGGCATTGTGTCCGCCAGAATATCCTGACATTTTTGCACCATACGAAGAAATAGTCCATGTTTGTGCTCCTGTTACACTATAGGTAGTAAAATTGCCAAATGACGATGTAAAGGTTTCACTAATGATATTTTGTAATACATGTGCTGTTGTATCCCAATTTACCAAATCGTCATAACTATTAATATATAATTGATAGGTGCCATTGAACGAACCTAAAATGGCAATGATTGAGCCTTTCCCCTTTGGGGTAGGAAGACTTGCAAAATTAGCATATTTACTGTTATATAAAATGATAGAATCATTATTATCATCGTACAGTTTAATGCTGGTGGCATTGTTGGTTTGAGGTGCAAATAATTCGCCAGGTGTTTTAAAGTGCACGTTATCCAGTTTTATTCTCATACATAAATCATTTCCCGATAATCCTGCAATAGTTCTTGACAAGGGAGCAGGAACAGTTGATGGAAGACTGTCAGGAAAAATATGGCTGTCTATCATGGCATAAGGAATTCGTCCAATGGAACCGTTGTAAGTAAAACCAAGTTGTGTCATACCACCATAGGCGCCAAGATATAAACCCTTACATTTAACATAGACCTCTTGACCCAATTTTAGCGTGGTGTACAAATTTGTCTTATCTAAGGCAATCAGCAATCCACCGGTATTATCTTCAATATAAAGCGATTTATAAATATTTCCCGATTCATCACTGGAAATTACTTTTCCGTTAATAATAATATCCTGTGTAATGCTGTCTATACCTGTTCCCGAATAAGTTGCCTTAAATTCGGCAATGGTCATAGTAGCAGAAAAATCCACATGAGGAATAATTTGCTTAGGTGCATCAAATTTATCTTTAATGCATGCAGTACAAAAAATATTGACCACCACAAGCAGCAAAATGACTCTATTAAAATTTTTCATACGTATTTTTATTTTCATTTATTAAATCCTTGAACATCATTGATATCTCTTAGATATAACTGATATGAATTGCTACCACTGTAATAACTCAGAATAGCAGTAATACAACCAGTGCCTTTGGGTACCAGTACCGTTGCAAAGTTGGCATAGGCACTGGTATAAATAACTACTTGATTCCCGTTTTTGTCTATAACAGTTCTATTAGTACCGTATTGAGCACCTGTTTGTACAAAGGGTTGCATGGTATCTGCTGGAGAAAAATGAACACTGTCTAATTTAATGAGTGTACTGATTTTATCTTTTGAAAAGGAAGGTATAGTTATAATTTTTGGAACAGGCGGTTTGCCAGGAAAACTGTCCAAATATAGATGACTGCTAAACAACGACGATGGAATTTGACCAATCGCACCCGAATTGTTATAACCTAATTCGATAACGCCTTTATAATTGCCTATATATAAATCCTTACATTTTACATATATTCTTTGTCCGAGTTTATAACTGGTATAAAGCGGATTTTGATTAAGGGCTATATCAATGCCACCGGTGCTGTCTTCAATATAAAGTGATTTATAAATGTTCCCTGCTTCGTCGCTTGAAATAACTGTACCTTGAATAACGATATCCTTAGTAATTAAAGCAAGTGCGGGCGTGTGCAATGAATCGGTAAAATATTTATTTAATTGTGCAATGGTCATATTGGCTGGATATGGTGTATGAGGCATAACAACAGGTGGCTGGTCAAAATCACCTTTTACACATGCATTAAATAACACCACAGCGGTTACAAATACCGACAAGATTATAATTTTATTATTTTTATTCATACGACTTTTTGTTTAAATTTTTTAGAATCGAAACGTTAACATTAAGAAATAGGTTCGTCCATAACCATAGAAATATTTAGGTGGGAATTTGAGGAGGTTTTTGCCCGTATAATCAAAACGCATTTGCTCATATCCTCCGGTAATCAGGTCTTTATTATCGAGCAGGTTGTTTATATTGGCATTAATGGCAAGGTAATAAGTACCAATTTTCCATGATTTACCAATGGAAATATCAAGAGTGTAGCCACCGCTAATTTTTTCCTGTTCTGTTATCTGTGTAATAAGCGGGTCGCCGGGACCAAGAGTGGATATAGCACCTTCGGTACGTCGTTCAGGGGCAAAATCAAGATAATTCTTATCAAAATAATTAAAATTGATACTCGCAAACCAGTATTTTGAATTGCGATATTTAATACCCATGCTTCCGGCTTGCTGTGGCCCTGGAACATAAAAATATTTTTGATAAATGGTTTCGGATGTATCGGCTTTGGAGCCATTATCATAAGAAATAGTAGCATCGGCACGGGACGTATAGCGATAGTTCCCAAAGTTATACCCACCTATTAAACTAAAATCGGTATTCAGTTTTATTTCAGCACCTACTTCTATTCCCTGATGTACTTTGTCCATATTTTGCAACAGTATGTTGACAAATGTTTGCAACTGGTCGTCGTAATAACTCTTAATATCGGTTAGATTATTGAAATATGTTTGATAGGCAGTAATGCGGGCAATTCCCTTTAAACCTCTGAAAATATAGGATGCTTCGCCAGAAATAATCTGTTCGTTATCGAGGTTAGCAGCCACTCTATCCGATGTTCGTGCATTGATAAATGAATTTTCTGCAACGGGAGCATTGGAAGCCATCGATGCATTCAACCTTAAAAAATGACGTCCTGTTATTTTATAGGTTATTCCTGCCTTGGCATCGAAATTAATAAATGAGTTAACATCGCTTTTTCCATAAGAATTATCAGGATAGCGTCCATTTTTCATATATCCCTTACGCCAGAATGATGAATATGAACCTTGTGCCTGCAAATAATAATCTACATGTTCAAGTTTTTGCTGAAATAATCCCCATACATTATGATTATGGAAGTTAATATCATAATTATATCCAAAGATATCACCTTCCTTAACTTGCCTGCCAGGGTTGTTTAAATCGTTTTCGAGCATGGTCATATTTTGAGGAAAATCACGTTCAGAAAACTGGTCAACATCAAGCCAGTAATTGGCACCCAGCAAATCATTCACTGTTTTAAAATAATGCGTCTTACCAATAATACCATTAATGCCTGCTGAAAAAGTTGTTACTGTGTTTATATTCCATGTCAAATAAATATTGTAACTTGCTTGACTGTTATCTTTGCGTTGTTCTTCAACTATGTAATGGGCTGGTTCGCCTGCCTGATTTGCCAGATAATTGGTCTGATACAGATTATTCCAATTGATTTGATAATGGTCAGGGCTGAAAATCCAGTATTGTGTTGTATATAAATAGGAGTAATTATCCATGGTATCTGTATTTTGATAACTTGGTAAATAACGATAATAATCGGGACGTGGGTCATTGGCATTATACCAGTTTAAGGCAGTGGTACCATAGCGGCCAAATTGATAGCCAATGGCAGTAGTAAGGGTTACTTTATCGTTAAAAGAATATTTATCGTTCAAAATGAACATAGGTTGATGTACGTTACGAACTTTGGCATTTCTTACTATTCCATCCTGTTCTCCCCAATTAGGATTATAATAGTTTGACCCTATTAAATCATAACATTCTTGTGTTGCAGGTGCCTGCATGGCACGTTTATACGGTGAACCAAAAACAGTTAAGCCTGTATTATGTTTTTCATTCCATTTTTTTTCTATGGAACCAAAGTACGAATAGGCATCGTACCATGTGCCTTTTACATATCCTTTTTCGGCATATCTTTTAGATAAACTTAATGCATACGCCCATCCCTTTTCATTGAACCCGGTGGCATAGGTGTACATAAGCCTGTGTGTATAGGAACGATTAGAAAAGGAATAGGAAAAGTTGTTTTGTTTGCGAATATTTCCAGCATCCATTAATATATTGGTGGCACCTCCCATATCACCAAAGGCATAATTTACGGCATCAATACCATTGATAGAAACTTTGTTGCGTGTTACATTATTCAATCCACCCCAATCGGAATAGGTAGCACGTCCATTCTCCACATCGTTCATAGGCAAACCATTGATATATATATCAAAACAGGAAGCATCATAACCTCTCATTCGGAAATTGCCAGCGCTTAAGGAGAAATTGGCAAGGTTTACAAATGGGTCGCTGGTGGAATGCAAAAGTCCACTAATATTTTGTTCTGCTTTGTCATTGTCCAAATCGTCGGTAGAAATAACCTGCTCATCTATGGGAGTTACATCCGATGTATTTAAGGTTTTAGGGATAAGTTTAACAGTACCCGCATCAAATTCATTGCTACTCAATTCAATTTTTTGACTGAACGTTTCAAATTCATCGCCCGAAATTATTAAAATATAGGTACCATAAGGTACTTCTGCATTCAATTCACCTTTTTCATTGGTCATAAATTTGGTGGTGTTCAACCACACCGGATATGAAGCAACAGGGGTCTGTTTGTCATTATCAACCAAAATTGCCTTAATGGTACCGATTTGTGCAAAAGAAGTGAAACTCCCTGCTACAATCCATAAACTAATGAGTAATTTCTTCATGTATTTTACATTTAAAAAAATGGGGCTCAAAATTACATTAATTTTTTGTGAAGTATTCTGATAATAAATTTTTTTTACTTCATATTCTGAGGTTATTTTTCGTTTTTTTAACTTATACCAACCCCATACTTATTCATATCTTATCATATCTCGTCTCGTCATTATTGACGAGGCACCTTGCCAAAACAATTGCTTTTCATAGTGGTTTGGAATTATTTCAGCATGAATGATTTTATTTTAAAAATTTCATATACCTTTGCTTATCCGTAGAAGTGATGTTTATGAATTTTTTAATCATCAATATTAATCAACTTGTTCAGGCAGAATCTAAAGCAAAATTATATGTAGCAGGCAAGCAAATGTCAAAATTGCCCATCATAAAAAATGCCTTTATGTATGTCGAAGGGGGCAGAATTATAGATTTTGGCAAAATGACCGAATTAAATGTAGGACGTGAACGGTATTTTACCATGGCAAACAAAATACTGGATGCGTCCAACAAAATGGTTTTACCTGCATGGTGCGATTCGCATACACATATTGTTTATGCGGGCAGTCGTGAAAGAGAATTTGTGGACAAAATAAAGGGCTTGTCGTATGAAGATATTGCCAAACGTGGGGGAGGCATACTCCATAGTGCAGCCTTATTACAAAAAAAATCGGAAGATGAATTGTATGAAGAGTCTTCCCTGCGAATTAAGGAAATTATCCGTATGGGGACAGGTGCCGTAGAAATAAAAAGCGGTTACGGTTTAACACCCGAAGCCGAAATTAAGATGTTGCGTGTCATTAAACGGTTAAAAGAAAATTTTCCTATAAAAATCAAAGCAACCTTTTTGGGTGCCCATGCTGTTCCATTGGAATACAAAGATAATCCTGATGAATATGTGGATATAGTAATTAATGAAATATTGCCCATAGTAGCAGCCGAGGAATTAGCCGACTTTATCGACGTATTTTGTGATAAAGGATTTTTTACCGTTGAGCAGACCGAAAAAATATTGATGGCAGGTATGAAGTATGGATTACGGGCAAAATTGCATGCTAACGAAATGGACGACTCAGGCGGCATAGAAGTAGGCGTAAAATATGGAGCCTTATCGGTGGACCACATCGAACATACCAGCGACGACGATATTCAACGCTTATTGCATTCGGATACCATGCCCACTGTATTGCCGGGAGCAGCCTTCTTTTTAAACTTGCCCTTGGCACCTGCCCGCAAAATGATAGATGCCGGCTTACCTGTGGCTTTTGCTTCCGATTACAATCCCGGTACATCCCCTTCGGGCAACATGAATTTGGTGTTATCGATGGCTTGTATTCGTTACCGATTGTTACCCGAAGAAGCCATTAATGCAGTTACTCTTAATAGTGCTTATGCTATGGGCGTTTCCGAAACCCATGGCAGCATCTCTATCGGCAAAACGGCAAACTTCATTATTACTAAACCTATTTCCTCTATCGAATTTATACCCTATAATTTTGGAAATAATGTTATCGATTCTGTTTATTTGAACGGCGAACTTCAATATCAATACGAATAACAAATTAATAAGATGAAATTCTATACGGTTATACTGTTAGTAACAACGTGTTTTCTTTTTTCCTGTTCGCACAGAGTAAATATAGAAAAACATGAAAATGATGTCAATTATGCAGATGAAAGAGGCGATTTCCGTATTGTTTCCTACAATGTTGAAAATTATTTCGACCAGTTTGATGATTCATTAACGAACGATAAAGACTTTACACCCGATGGTTCCTATCATTGGGCATGGAATAAATATAAAGATAAGCAACAAAAAATATATAAAGTAATAGCCGCCGTAGGTGGTTGGGAATTGCCCGATATTATTGGACTTGCCGAAGTAGAAAATCAGTTTGTTTTGGAAGATTTAATCAACAGTACACCATTAAAATGGCGGAATTATGGCATTGTTCATAAAGAATCACCCGATAGGCGTGGTATAGACGTAGCAGTGCTTTATCGTAAAGAAAAATTCACTTTATTGGGGCAGGCTTTTTATAAAATTCAATATCCATGGGATATGAAGGCAACTACACGTGATATTTTATATATTAAAGGTGTTACCCGACATAATGATACGCTGCATGTATTCATGAATCATTGGCCCTCAAAGTATGGTGGACAAACCGAAACAGATAGAAACCGTATGTTTGTGGCAAGTTTTTTAAAGACCGTGGTCGATTCTATTTTCAGCCAAAACATAGCAAGCAACGTTATCATTATGGGCGATTTTAACGAAGAACCCGAAAACGAAAATTTATTTGGCAATTTGAATGTAAGCCATACGTTCGACGCTATTCAAATTGGAAAACTATATAACTTGGGCTGGTATATGAAAAATGTAAAAAACATGGGAAGTCTGAAATTTCAAGGACAGTGGGGACTGATAGACCAGTTTATCGTATCGGGTTCATTATTGATGAATACAAATTCCATTTATACCTCTCCTGATAACGCACACGTATTTAATGCCGATTTCCTTTCCGAAAAAGACGAAACATATATTGGTGTAAAACCTTATAGAACATTTATAGGATTCAAATACAACGGGGGTTTTAGTGACCATTATCCCATTTATTTGGATTTTTTTGAAAAATAATTTTTTTTTTATCATTTCATTTTGTACTTTTATCCCATGAAACAATTTGTTTATCACCCAATGTTAAATATTCGTGTAAAATCGACTGTAAGCATTTGTATTTTATGCTTATGCAGTATCATGGCTAAGGCGTATTCCTTCGATACGCTTCAATATAAATTGTATATTGATTCCATAAAAATTCTTAGTAGCAATTCTCCCAAAGAATCTATTGAACTGGGTAAAGAATTGCTACAATATGTGCAGCAAAAAAAAGATAACGAATCGATAATAAAGGTAATGAATGGGTTAAGTATGGCTTATTATTATATTGGAGATAGAAAGCAATCGTTTCAATATCTTTTAATTCTGGAAAAAGCATATATCAAAAATAATGATTACGATAATCTCTCGCTTATCTATAATCGTATTGGTTCTATTTATCAGGACTGGTCTATTAATTCCGAAGCCCTTACTTATTTTTTAAAGGGATATCAGTTGGCGGTAAAATCGAAAAATCAAAGTCGCCTTGCACAATGCTATAACAATTTGGGACTTATTAATAAGAACCAGGGAGAATTTGACAAGGCATTTGACTATTTTCAAAAGGCTAAGGAAATATATACAAAACAAAACGATGAAAGAAATCTTGCCTTTACGTTAAATTATATAGGGATGGTATATAAAAATATTGGCAGTTATGATAAGGCAATAGAATATTTTACCAAGTCGGCCGATTTAAAAAAGAAATTGAACGATAAGCGAACATTGGGAAATTCGTATGGAAATCTGGCAGAAACATATTGGTTGATGAAAGATTATACCCGTACGGAACAGTTTTATAAACTTGCCATCGAAATATGTTCACAAGTCAATGACTTTGAAAACATAATCCGCTTTGAACTTTCCTTATCCAGATTATATACACAGACTAATAATATTGAAAGAGCATACAATTATTTAGTAACTGCCGAACGGATGATAAATAAGGGTACTATTCTTGGTATCAGAAAATCTTTGTACGAAACGTATGCCGTATATTTTGAAAAATTGAAAGAATATGATAAAGCACTGGAATATTATAAAAAATCAACAGCGTTGCAAGATTCCATATTCAATGAAAATATTCAAAATAAAATAATTGATATTGAGTATTTAATTAATTCGGAACAAAAAGAACAAGAAATAAATTCACTGCGATTACAAAACCAAATTGCTATAGAGAAACTGAGAAAAGAACTAGATTTTAAATATATCCTTTTAATCTCCATTATTGTATTGATTTCTATTTTATTAATTATATATGTTCGTTACCGTATAACGCAACGTTCTAAATTTACCATAGAAGAAAAGAACTTGCATATAGAAAAAATGAATGAAGAATTGGCTACGGTAAATGACGAATTGGAACAACGTGTAAAAGAAAGAACCGAACGTTTGGAAGAAGAAATCATCAACCGAAAGCAAGTAAACTTGCAGTTGGAGCAATCGTTGAAAAATGCAGAAGAAGCCAATTTTCTTAAAGATGCCTTACTGGCAAATATAAATCACGAAATTCGTACTCCATTAAGTGCCATTATTGGACTTGCCGAAGTATTAAAAAATAAATTATCCCAACAAAGTTCTTCAGAAATAAATAAATATTTGGATGGTATTATTCAAAGTAGCAATCGCTTGTTGAACTTACTGAATAATATTATTGATATTAGCCGTGTAGAAGCCAATGATATTAAACCGCATTTTACTATTTGTAATATAAATACTGTGGTCAGAAAAGTTACCGATTTGTTTATTTTCAGAATAAACGAAAAACATTTGGAACTGATATATTCTTATGGTGAAGTTGCCGATATTCAATGCGACGAGACTTTGTTGTTCAAAGTGCTGGCTGAAGTATTGGATAATGCTGTTAAATATACCGATAAAGGTCAAATAGAGGTTTCTACTTCTATGATTTCGATGAATAATGAAGTAAAAATATCCGTTTCGGATACGGGTATTGGCATTGACGAATCGTATATTCCTCATGTGTTTGATACGTTTAGACAAGAAAGTATGGGATACAATCGAATGTATCAGGGAGCAGGCTTGGGATTGCCACTCTCCAAACGATTGGTAAAATTGATGTCTGGAAGAATTGAAGTATCAAGCAAAAAAAATGTTGGCACGGTGGTGAGTTTAATATTCCCTGTTTCCAAAGTAAAAGCAGAAGTCGAAAAACAAAGTATAATTACACCAACTGCTACTGTGGTTGCACCCGATGCAAAAATTTTATTGGTTGAAGATGATGATTTCAATGCCATGTTTTTACAGGTCATTATGGAAAGTATGGCAAAGGTTACTTGGGTAAAAGATGGAAATGAAGCATTAAATGCCATTGCTGCACAAAAAGATAAACCGTTCGATTTGGTGGTATTGGATATTAATTTACCTAACGAATGGGAAGGTATGAGTTTATTGAAAGTAATTCATCAAAAATTCCCTGAATATATGGACGTGCCCTTTATAGCACAAACAGCCTATTCTCTCATTTCTGACCAGAAGAAAATTGAAGAAAGTGGCTTTACCGAATATTTTTCAAAACCAATAGACACTCAACATTTTACTAATACCATTCAATATTTATTGAATAAGAGAACCATTATAAAAAATAAGTAACTATTCACCCCCTCTCGTCATTGCGAGCGTAGCGAAGCAATCTCACCATGC